>JAISKG010000240.1 GCA_031261015.1 Dysgonamonadaceae bacterium
AAGCGTAGATAAACATGGCATTCCAGAGGTCGGCTCCGGCAACTATTTTCCATTTGATATAGAAAGCAGGAGTATCTTCACCTTGTCCGCTGCTGCAATTGGCTGTAGTAAACGACCAATCGTTGAAATTCACTAAGTAGCAAGCATCGGCAGAGAGAGGAGCCATATTGCCGCATTGTTTGCCGTTGCCTCCATTGTTTACAACAACGCCGGCCGTTGCACCGTCGGGAATTGTTACGGAATACCAGCCATCGGTACCGGCAGTAACGGGTTTACCCGGCCAATCGCCGAAATAGTGTTCGGCTTCATTGTTAATGTTCCAAGCGTAAGCATACACACCGGAAGGACTACCTGCGCTGGCTTTCCATTTTACTGTAAAAGCAAACGTGTTGGTAGCAGACAATACCAATGCACATAAGGTCAAAAGCGCGAAGAAGTTGATTTTTTTCATAAAAGTAAAAATTTTTTAGTTTGTGAATAAATTGTGAGTTTTAATTCTGATACAAATGTAACAAAATTCATACCTGAATGATTGATTCAAGAAACGGAAAGTAAAAATTATAATTTGTATATTATTGTAAATAATTGAGAGTTAGAGTGTTTTCATTGATTTGTATGGGTGAGAAAGTAGGTGGCTTGGAGAGTTTAAACTTGTGCTTTGCAACAGTAAAAAAGGCTGCCCGAAGGCAGCCACATTATAAAAGATTTTTTTTGAATTTCAACGCTCACGCGCTTTACTTACTGTAAAATCAATATTCACGCTCACGCGTTTTTATCCTTATTGTAAAATCAAATATTCAAACGCTTGCAGCTTCAAGCTGTCGCTGAGTGTTTGATTTTGTTCGTTGTAAAGATTGAAGTATGTTTTGTTGCAAACTCCTTCGGGTAAAGCGATCGTAATGGCGGAATCGCGAACGTTGATCGCTACGACGTATTTTTCCGTATCGGTTGCACGCTCAAAAAGCAAAGCATCATCGCCGGCGGAGAAAGCTCTCAACGCGCCTTTGCGCAAACCGTCGTGCGAACTGCGGATGGCCAGCAATTTTTTGTATTCGGCGCGAAGTTGCGGATTAGCCGTCCAATCGACCGGAGTGTATTCAAAGAAATTGATTGCATTGGGATAACCGACTTCCTGCGAACCGTAGATCATCACGCTTCCGGGGAAGAAAGCGACAGTGGCGTAGGCCGACATCGAGCCGCGCTCGTTTACCCATTCGGTGATCGGCGAATGTTTGGCCGATTCGTCGTGATTGGTCGTAAAGCGTAGTTTGAGTTTGCCTTGCGGAACGCCTTCGTATTCTTCCGTGTTGGCAGCAAATAGGGTAGAGGCAGACTCTTTTTTCAGATAGACTTGACGCATTTGTTCGGCAAAGCCCCAAGCGTAGTTCATATCGAAGCCCGATGTGAAATGGTCTTTGCGGGAACCTTCGCCCAGCATCAACAATTTTTTGTTGGGAATCGCGCGCAGCGAATCAATGCATTGTTTCAAAAAATCAGCGGGAACAAAGTCCACTGCATCGCAACGGAAGCCGTCCACGCCTACTTTATTCACCCAAAATTTCATGGCGTCGATCATTGCCAAGCGCATTTCCTGATTATCGAAATTGAGATCGGCCACGTCGGTCCAGTCGGTGCCTTCGGGATAAATAATGTTGCCGATACTGTCTTGCGTGTACCAATCTTTATGTTCTTCCACCCATTTGCTGTCCCAAGCCGTGTGGTTGGGTACCCAATCGACGATCACGCCTAAGCCTTTTTCGTGGCAGAGAGTAATCAATTTTTTGAAATCGTCCAATGTACCGAATTCCGGATTCACCGATTGGTAATCCTTGATGGAATAAGGCGAGTTTTTCGATTTCACCTGTCCGATTTCATAGATGGGCATAAACCATAAAATATTGCAACCCAAGCTTTTGATAGAATCCAGATGCGGGGCGATTGCGTTGAAAGAATTTTCCGGAGCAAATACGCGCGGGTTGATTTGATAAATGACTACGTCGCTCACTTCGGGAAGTACGTAATCGACTTTTTTCTTAGGCGTGCAATTGAATAAGAAAAAAGGGAGTAAGAGAAGTAATAAAAATCCGTTCTTTTTCATTGTACTATATTTTATTGAATTTATTTACTAAAATAAAGGCGAAATTCGCCGGGCTGCAAGGTGATATTCTCCGTGTTGGCGGTAGTCGTCAACGTGCTGTTGGTGAAATATTCCTGCCAGTTGCCGGTTTTCTCGAAATTCACGTCTTTGCTTACTTCCTTTACATCAAAATTGGCCATCGCGACGACCGTTTCCTGCGCCGATTTCAAGACTACGTATTTGAAATTGGGAGCCAAACTGATGGAAAAATCAGTAGTCGAGAATACCGGGCGCGTGGTGCGCAAGTTTATTATTTTGGAAGAAACGTCGTACAAAGCGCGGCGGTCGGGTTGATCGTAATATTCCCAGCGGATAGGCTTTTTGCCTACGCGGCCGTTTTCGTCAATGGAAACGTCGTAGCCCAGTTCGCCGAATTGCCAGATCATTTTCGGTCCCGGAATGGAGAAGAAAACGACGGCGGCGGCAGCGTTGCGTTGCAAAGCGGTCGGTAAATCTTTCACATTGTAACTTCCATTGCTGTTGCCGTATTTCAAGTTTTTGAACATCAGCCGTTCTTCGTCGTGGCTTTCCATGTAGGCGACCAAGTTTGGTTTTTCCCAAGCACGTTGTTTGTAGGAAGCTCCGGAAAGATCCGATTTGTTGCTTTCGTTCCAACCCATTGTTGCTTCATTGGTATTGCCGTTTATGTTGCCCCAGAGTAACATGCCGTAGTTGTCCAGTACCTTTTCCTCGCTGTTGTCGGTCAAGTGTTCGAGAATCACTAAGGCGTCGCGTTTCCGTTTCCAGATTTCGTCGGCCATGCGTTTGAGGATTTTGATGCGCGACTCGTCGTAAGCCCAGCCGTCGCCCGGTTTGTTGGTGAAACCTTTAGTGAAATCGAAGCGGTAACCGTCGATTTTGTATTCTTTAATCCAGTAGGAGCAAACGCTATCGACAAAAGCCTGGGTGTAAGGGCTTTCGTGGTTGAAATCGTAACCCCAAGAGTAGGTGGAGTTGGGCGATTTGACGTTGTACCAAGGGTTGTCGGCCGTAATCACGCCATTTTCCATGTACATGCGCGCGAGCGGACTTTGTCCGTAGCTGTGGTTCAAGACCATATCCATGATGACAGCCATTCCGTTTTCGTGGCAGGCGTCGATAAATGCTTTATAATCGTTGGGCGTTCCATAGGCTTTGTCAGGAGCGAAGTAGAACGACGGGTTGTAGCCCCAACTGTCGTTGCCTTCAAATTCACTGAAAGGCATGAGTTCGATGGCGTTGATGCCGAGGGCTTTTAGATAGGGGAGTTTTTCTTGGGCGGCTTTGATGGAACGTTGTTCCGTAAAATCGCGAATCAGAAGTTCGTAGATAGCCAAATTAGCGGGATTGGCGACCGTGTATTTTTGTACTTTCCAAGCGTAGTTATCCGGTTTGGTGGAAACAGTCATTGCAGGATTTGTTGTTCTTCCTGTTGGATAAGTACTTAAATTTGGATAAATATCGGCGGGAATGTATTTGTCATCGTCGCTCGATATTTTGTTTGTGTAAGGATCGGCAATGCGTACAGGTTTGTTTGCTCGGTTAATAATATATTGGCAAATATATTCTTTATTCGGGTCTAAATTTCCGATTTTTATCCAAAAACGGTTGCTGTCAGGTTCCATTTTGTAATCGTCGGAGATTTGCCAATTCGTAAAATCGCCGAACAGATGTACGGTTTCTTTACCCGGAGCAAAAAGGACAAATGCCAGCGAGTCGTCGCTGATGCGAGTAATACCGTCACGTAATTTCATGGCTGCAATTTTACCTGTTGCGAAATGTATTGTAGGATCAGTTGGTACTACCGGCGGTTCCGGTTTATCATGATCTTCGCAAGCGAAGCTAAAAAAGAGTGGAAAAATTAAAATACAAAAGAAAATTGATATTTGTTTCATGATATATTATTAATAATTGAGGCCAAAACCTTATTTTTACCTTAATTTTATTAAACAAAACAACCTTAGTAGCTAAATTTGATTTATTTTCAACCCAACCTTATTACCTCGTTTCTTAAAATGAATGAGGTAATAAGGTTGTTTTGTTGGAGATAAGGTTGTAAATAAGAATTTTATTTACAACCTTATTAGTTTTATTCAAGACCTTTCCAAACCGTAACTTCGTCGTTAGCTTTCAGATCTAAAGGCATTTGACGGTTACCGCCATCTTCGCATGTATCCCAGCTCCATTCACCGTCGGCGCGTTTCCATACATATTTGTATTCTTGAGCTGCGCGTACTTCGATAGTAGCTGTGTATTTACCGTTGCTCAATGTCAGAACATAGGGATCGGCGATATTCCATTCTCTACCTTCGCCAGGGAAATTACCTACGACACCCACACTTGCACCTTCGGGAAGTCCGCTGGTAGTTAAAGTGAAGCTGGCTTGACCGGCTTTGTTTCTTTCAACGCAAGGAGCAGATTTCCAAGCTTTTACGTCGATGTAAGTAACCGAATTATCGGGAATAGCGACTAATTTCACTTCTCCGCCGTTTTCCGAATCATCCAAAGCAGCGTCGCCTTCCAGCAAGGCCACATTCGGATCTTTTCCGGCTTCGTTCATACCCCATTGTGTACCCCAGTCGGCAGTTCCGTCTTCTGTCAATGCAATTACTTTTACTACCAAGTCGGCATCCCAAGTCAATGTGATTTGATACCAAGATTCGGTACCGCTCACTTTAGTGAAAGGAAATGCTTTGTTGCTGGGAGTCCAGTCGAAACTACCGACAGCGATTGCTCCGTTGCAAGTACCGTCCGGTACACGAATGGCGATCGTGGCTTTTCCTGCGCCCGGGGCTGCTAAAACAGGTTGTTCTTCTGTGGGAGGATCAACAGGGCCG
>JAISKG010000042.1 GCA_031261015.1 Dysgonamonadaceae bacterium
GCTCATAATTTTACTCATTTAAACTATAACATTTCATTATCAATGTTTTAGAAACAATTAAGAATCGGATAATGTTTTACAACCACCCTATAAACAGCAAATAGTTTGCCAAGAAACGCGCAAAATTCAGTAACTTTGCCGGCGAAAGTATGAAACGGTATTTTATCTATTTGTCATATAACGGAAAAAACTATTGCGGTTGGCAAATTCAGCCTAACGGAATGAGTGTGCAGGAGCGAATCGAGCAAGGCTTGAGCCTCCTGCTGGGATCGCCTGTGTCGATTACCGGAGCGGGGCGGACGGATGCCGGCGTACATGCGCGTTACATGGTGGCGCATTTCGATTGGGAAGATGCGGCGTTGAACCCGCAGGAACTGGCGCAAAAACTCGACCGTTTTTTACCGGCCGATATTGCCATCCGTTCGATTGATGCCGTTGTTCCTCAAGCTCATGCGCGTTTCGATGCGCTTTCCCGTACTTATCGCTATTATCTTACCGACCGGAAAAATCCGTTTCAAACCGATTTTGCGTATCGTGTGTCTTTTCCGCTCGATTTCGATCGGATGAATCAAGCGGCGGCTATTTTATTGAAATACACTGATTTTACGAGTTTCAGCAAATTACATACCGACGTCAGAACCAACAATTGTTCGATCAAGCGAGCCGGTTGGACACAAGAAGGCGATTTGTGGGTTTTTACGATTGAAGCCGACCGTTTTTTGCGGAATATGGTGCGGGCGATTGTCGGCACTTTACTCGAAGTAGGGCGAGGGAAATTATCGCTCGAAGGTTTTCGGCAGATTATCGAAAGCAAAGACCGTAGTAGGGCGGGGACTTCCGCACCGGCGCACGCTTTGTTTTTGGAAGCGATCCGGTATCCTGATTTAAAAACCTGTTAAGTTTTTAAAACTTAACAGGTTTGAACTAAGAAAAATTTTAAAAGCCAAAACATTTTCACCGATCTCGTTGTTGTTAATATAAAATGAACTGTTAATCATCAAAAAACACAAATTCTCTGATTATATTAGATTGTTCATATACACATTTATTAATCATTAAAAAAAGGCTTTATGAAAAATTCAGTTTTGATTTTAGTTAGTTTACTGATCACAGTAAACGTGTTTGCGCAAACAGGTTTCTGGTCGCTGACCGGGAATGCAGGTACTGACCCGAATGTGGATTTTTTGGGTACTACGGATGATAAATCTATTCTTTTCAGAGTAAATGATATCCATGCAGGTGGAATTTTCAACAATTCCAATGTGTCTTTGGGAGTCCGTTCGCTGGAAACTTCTGATTCGGCGATAGGAATAAATAATACGGCAATTGGTACGTGTGCTCTTCAAAAGAATACTACCGGAAAATCGAATACAGCGGTAGGATTGTATTCTCTCAATGAAAATATTTCCGGGATCGAAAATGTGGCGATAGGAAGAAGCGCCTTACGGTTTTTACAAGTCGGCCAGAGTAATGTTGCAGTAGGTAAAGATGCACTGTATTCCAACAAGACAAGTTTTAATACAGCAGTCGGATACGAAGCCGCTTTCGCTGATTCGTCCGGTATATACATCACTGCGGTAGGATTTAAAGCGCTGCGTCATAATAAAACAGGAAATTATGTTACAGCGATTGGGACACAGGCTCTTTTTAATAATCTTGTATCTAATAATGTAGGTATAGGCGCAGGTGCTCTTTTTAACAATACAACCGGTATTTGGAATACTGCGGTAGGTACGTCGGCTTTATGGAGCAATCAATTCGGGCACGGAAATACGGCAATCGGAGAAGAAGCCTTAAGTGGTAATCTGGGCAGTAGCAATGATCCTGACGATCCTACAGGAAGCCGTAATACGGCCGTAGGTACACGAGCCTTATGGTCAACCGAGAATCAGCCCGGAAGCCCTGTTCATTTTGGAAACGGATATAACAACACGGCAATGGGCTACGAAGCGCTCCGGGATATTACCTTAGGAAACAACAATATAGGAATCGGAGTTCATGCTTTACGGGTAAATTCATCTGGATCAGGTAATATTGCTATGGGTAACCAAGCATTGTATTCTAACTTGCAAGGCCATAATAATGTTGCTATCGGAGATGGAGCATTGCGGTCTTATACCGGAAGTGGTAATGTGGCCATTGGTAAAAACGCATTATTTAATAATGTAACAACCGATCAGTGTACCGCAATTGGTTATTATGCACTTTATAACAACACTACCGGCGTTCTCAATACAGCCACCGGCAATCAAGCGCTTGTCAATAATACGACAGGAGGTCTCAATACCGCTACCGGCACAGGAACGCTTCATAAAAATGTAAGCGGTAGCCACAATACGGCTACCGGATGTCTAACACTTCACAATAATACAGGATACTATAATACAGCTACAGGTAGCGAGGCTCTTTATTCCAATACGACGGGTTATTCTAATACTGCCAGCGGTAATCTGGCGCTTCGCTCTAATACTGGAGCCAGCCACAATACTGCTCATGGCTATTCTGCACTTTATAACAGTAACGGATGGGAGAATACTGCAATGGGTAGCGAGGCGCTTTACTCCAATACAACCGGTATGCGCAATACTTCTATCGGTTTTCAAGCGCTATATAGTAATGCCGAAGGGACTTTCAATACTGCCTCCGGTTATCAGGCGCTTTATAATAATATCGGTGGCTATAATACGGCTACCGGAGCACTATCTCTTTATGACAATACAACTGGTACTAATAATGTAGCTACTGGTAATGCAGCGCTTTATGCCAACACAACAGGTTCTTACAATACAGCTATCGGTCGCCAAGTAATTTACAGCAACACAACAGGTTCTTACAATACAGCTATCGGTTACCAAGCGATTTTCAATAACGTAACCGGTTCCTACAATACCGGCGTCGGTTATGGTATATCTATTCTGAATTATACCAATTCAACTGCTATCGGGAGTCAAGCGGTAATAACAGATAATAATCAAGTAAGATTGGGCAACAGTTCTGTAAGCAGTATTGGCGGTTATGCGAATTGGACTAATTTTTCCGACGGAAGGGGAAAGAAAAACATCCGGACGGAAGTGCCGGGATTGGATTTTATCAATCGTTTGCAACCGGTGACTTACAATCTTGATCTCAATGCTATTGATAAATTGCTGAAATCCGACGATCCGAAAATAAGCGATAGGGAAGATTCGCCTTCTCCCGAAGAAAAAGCGATTATGACAAAAGCGAGAGAGTCTAAGGAAAAACAGGTTTATTCCGGTTTTATCGCACAGGATGTAGAAAAAGCTGCCCAAAGTATCGGGTATGATTTCAGCGGCGTGGATGCACCCGAAGATGGGAAGGGTACTTATGGGCTTCGATATTCGGAATTTGTTGTTCCGTTAGTCAAAGCCGTACAGGAACTCAGTACGCAAAACGAGGAGTTGCGGGAGCAAGTTGCTACACTTACCGGTTTAGTTAATCAGCTACTGGACAAAGATGCCGGTTCAAATCAGTTGCGAAGCAATGAAACTGCCGGAGAGGCAACCGGAATTTTCGATATAAGTAATCCTGCTTCTGCTTCCCTGCAACAGAATGTACCCAATCCTTTCAATCAATCCACGGTAATAGGCTATATTTTGCCGGCCGACTGCCGTTCGGCAAGTATTGTTGTATCCGAAGTTTCGGGCAAAGCAATCAAACAAATTTTACTCGCCGGCTCCGGCACAGGAAGCGTTACACTCGAAACAGGTTCTTTTTCCACTACCGGGATTTATTATTATTCTCTTTATGTCAATGACAGGTTGATTGACACGAAAAAAATGATTTTGAAGAAATAAATATTTTTGTTTATCCTACAGAAGGGACATCTTGTTCTTAGTCCAAATAAACCTCAGCAAAATAACTGAGGTTTATTTGATTATTGGAGGTTGTACTGAATTGGAATAATGTTTTTCCTTTGTCAGAATTGTTTTTAAAAAAAATTCTTACCTTTGTCATATATTTTTTATTTTTACAATTATGAATAAAAACAGTAAAGCAATAATTTTATTTTCGCTTCTTTTCTTTTTTACATGCCATCTTTCCGCCCAAGACCGCATGGCTTGGTGGCGCGAAGCCCGCTTTGGCATGTTTATTCACTGGGGCGTTTATTCGGTTTATGGAAACGTCTATGACGGACTGAACGTGAAAGGCGAACAGGTTCATTATAATAAGGTGAACACAGGTTATCCTGCAGAATGGATTATGTATGGCGCACAAATTCCTCGTGCGACCTACCGGCAGGCGGCGGCGGAGTTCGATGCTTCGGAATATAATCCCAAGGCTTGGGTGCAATTGGCCAAACAAGCGGGCATGAAATATGTGGTCGTCACAACCAAACATCACGATGGCTTTTGTTTATTTGATCCGGATTATACCGATTGGAATGCGGTAGAGGCGTCGGCTGCCGAACGGGATTTGCTTGATGAGCTGGTGCAGGAAGTGCAAGCCGCCGGACTGAAACTGGGTTTCTATTATTCTCAAAACCGCGACTGGATGGCGGAAGGCGGCATGGGCGATATTCCCGAATTGAATTTCGGTCTGTATTCGGCCGATAAGGTGATGAAATATGTGGATGATTTGGTTATTCCTCAAATCAACGAGTTGACTTCACGCTACAATTTCGATCTGTTTTGGTTCGATGCTCCCAATATGTCTAATTCCAGCAATGCGATTGCCCAAAAAATAAAGAGTGCCTTAATGGATTCGCAAGTCGGTGCGCATGTCATTGTGAATGACCGGCTTTACCCGGGTATGGGTGGCGATTTCAGTACACCGGAATCGGATACACCGGATATTCCGTATAATGGCTATACCAACAATCGTGACTGGGAAGCCTGTGCTTCGCTGAACGATTCGTGGGGCTGGGAAGATACGGCTCCCAACCGCTGGAAGTCATCGCTTTATACGATTAGTCGCATTTTGGAATTGAACAGCAAAGGCGGCAATTTCCTGTTGAATGTAGGTCCCGATAAGCATGGCAAGATTCCCGAAGGGGCAACCGAGACTTTGCTGGGTGTCGGTGACTGGATGTCGCGCAACAGTTCGGCGGTTTACGGTACTTCGCGCAATCAATTGCTGAATCCGTTTGAGTTTGGTTACGTGACTCAAAAAAATGAAGCAAACGAAAACGTTCACTTGTATTTGCATGTATCGACTGGCTATTGGGACGAAGGAAAAGTTTACTTAGACGGCGTAATGGCGCTTCCCGAATCGGCCAAGTTATTGGTTTCCGGTCAGACGGTAGAAGTCAAACAACAAAATTTCGGTTTGGAAATTACGTTGCCTGAAGTTTGCAACGAACCCTACTATACGGTTATTGATTTATTATTCAACGAATTGCCTCCACAAAAACTGTCGCCTCCTTCACGTGACGGCTATGAGATTCGCCTGACGCCTTTTCAAGCTGTGACTTCCGGTACGATGAAGAAAGATTATGTCCCTTACGCATTCACCAATTGGACACGAGCCGCCCACACGATTGATTTTTCGGCTTATCTGTTGCCGGGAATTTACAAAGTATCAGCCGAATATGCTTCGCAATACAATCCGGGAACAATTTATATGACCGTTAACAGTATTAAGCATTCTCTGCCCTATCGGAAAACCGGGAGCATGGATAGTTATGTTGTTGATTCCTATGATTTCCCTATAGAGATTCTGAGTGCAGGAGTCTATAATATACACCTGTCGAGAGAACAACGCGATGAAATATACAATATCGTTAATTTAAGAAATCTTGTGTTCTCTTATATACCTAATGCTATTAATACTCCGTCAGCGATGAAAATTCCAGGTTTTACCATTGATCCGACACTTGTTACCGAAGATTATTTTTATTGTAGGCCATTACAATATGACTATTTCCGCTTATATGATATTTCGGGTCGTGTACATAAAACATTTGAGGGAGAAGGCAATATTTATGTGGATGTTTCGAATTTACCTGCCGGCATATATATTGTGCAAGGACAATATGGTAAGCAAAAGATTGTGATTAATAAATCTCAAAGGCGTTAAAAAGCGTTTCTTCCGAAAGATCTATCCTCGTCACTTGCTGAAGATATTTTGACAGAATGGTTTCGATGGCCGGCCAAGCCTCAGTTTCGCCGGCCATTATTGCGTAATCATTTCGCGGATTAAATTTCAATTGTTTCCAGAGGAAAAGAATGTAATAGACGGCATCCTGTTCGTCAGAACAATCGAAGTGATTGACTAATAGCAATTTTTCAGGAGAAAAACAAAGAATATCCAAGCCTTTGTTTTTTCGGTAAGCGATTAAGCGATTGCAATCCGTAACCGGCTCTTTTTGTTGAAAATAATTCAATAAAGGAGCTGTATGATGCACGATTTGAGCCTGCACAAACGAACGTTGAAAAAATGCGTAAACGTCTTCCGGTATTTCGTGCAGAATCGTTAATTCCTGAGAAGGAAGCGGATGCGAAAGGATTTTCCCTTTGATTTCCGAAAAAAGGAATTGCATGTAAGTTTCCTTGTCTTTCTCTTCAAAAATCAGTGAAGGAACGCAGGTGAATACGGCGGTATAATTGATCAAGCTTACCTGTTTGAAAGGTAAAGTCAAAAATTCGTTTTCAAAAAAGAAATCTTGAAAATCGGCGAAAGCTTTTGATTCCGAAGAATTGGGAAGCGCATAATAAAAAGAAACGCTCGAATCGGACGGATCGTGCAAGGCGAAAGCATATTGTTGCTCATGAATCGCAATAGTGAGGCTATATCGTTCTGCATGAGTGAGATCAAATGTATCAGGGAGTTGAATTTTCATAATAAGTCAAGGGCGTTAATTCCTCGCATGATGCTTGCTATGAGCATGAAGACGAGGAGGAAGACGGCTAAGAATAAGAGGACTAAAATTATTTTACGCTGATTGAGCGGGATTGTTTTCATTTTTACAGTTTTAACTCTTTTTTTAGTAGCTCATAAATTTCCTGCCAAGATTTTTCATACAATTTAGTATTCATATCGGAAAGTTGTGTAAAGGTGGCGGAAGAATAAAACTTGTCAACAGCTTTTGCAACATCTAATTGATAATCAATCATTAATCGTTCAACTAACGGCTCTCCGATCTCGGAAATTTCGTAACTGATTTCTTTATTTTTATCATTAGGCTTAAGCATTAACAAAGCATCGGCTGTACAAAAACAAATTTGATGAGTCGGTTCTTCACGCGAAAGCATCATCAAAAACTTTTCTCTCGGAATATTTCCTTCAATATAATTGTCTATTTCTCTTGAAATTCGATCGTCGGCCACAGGCCCTTCCACGATATCGTAATTGTGTGCAGGATTTGGCGAATCAAATCTGCGATTTAATGCCACAAAATCCAACCATTGATCATCGTATTTATCAAAACGTAAAGTTTTATAAATACCGTCGGTAAATGCACTTTCATAAAAAATAAACTCCGTTATTATACCCTCTGTCTGATGTTTTTTACCTATTCGCACCGCCCAAGTTTCCGCCTGATCTCTAAATTTGGTCACATAAAAACCTTTGCCGAAATCTTTGCGCGGTTCGCATTTCGACAAATCAATTTCTTCGATTTTAATATAACTTCCATGATATACAATCATTTTAACCACCCCCCATTATTACGGCAAACTTGTGCCATATCGCGGATAGCCCAATAAGGATTGTCGGTATGCAAGGCCCACCAACATTCATTTAAATAATCTATCCCGCCATATTGTTTCAGATATAAATACGCTTCTTGCATATTCATTTTATAACCCGAAGCAAATTTTGGAATAATAAATGTGATAAAACTTACTTTATCCCTCGTCTGTTTATCTAAAATTGCTTCCATAATTTGCACATTATTCAATTATACAATGACAAATTTACATACTTTTCTCCAAATGTGCAAAATAAAAAAATAATTCCGTAACTTTGTTCCATTATGCTCAGTTCCTATTTTCAAGAACGAATCAAAGCGCATTTCCCTTATGTCCTCACCGGCCAGCAGGATGTCGCGCTGGCGCACCTGAGCGAATTTCTCTTCGATCGAAACAGCGAATCATTGTTCGTACTGAAAGGTTACGCCGGCACGGGCAAATCGTCGTTGGTCGGCGCGCTGGTCAAGACTTTGACCGATTTGAAGCAGCCTTGCGTGCTGCTCGCTCCGACCGGACGGGCGGCGAAAGTTTTTGCCGCTTACGCCGGACAAAATGCCTATACAATTCACAAGAAAATTTACCGTCAGAAAACTTTTTCCAACGAGCCGAGTGGATTTTCGCCGGCCGATAATTTGCACAAACATACTTTATTTATTGTCGATGAGGCCTCTATGATTTCCAACGAAGGTTTGGATTCTTTCCGTTTCGGTTCGGGACGTTTGTTGGACGATTTGGTTCATTATGTATATAGCGGAGAAGGTTGCCGCTTGATTTTGCTGGGCGATTCGGCGCAACTTCCGCCGGTTTCCCAATCCGAAAGTCCGGCTTTGGACGAAAATGTGCTGAACGGTTACGGACTGAATGTGCGCAGCGTGACATTGACTCAAGTTGTCCGCCAAGCGGAATCGTCGGGTATCCTGATGAATGCCACTTTGTTGCGCCGTGCAATTGAGCAGGATAAAGTCACGGCTTTTCCTCAAATCCGAACGGCCGGTTTTCCGGATATGGCGATCGTGCAAGGCAGCGAACTGATCGAAACGCTCGAACAAGCTTACCGGCGCGACGGCATCGAGGAAACCATCGTCATCGCGCGTTCCAACAAGCAAACCAACCGTTTCAACGCCGGCATCCGCAACCGCATCCTTTGGCGCGAAGAAGAACTTTCGACCGGCGACTGGCTAATGGTCGCCAAAAATAATTATTATTGGGCGAAATCCGTTCCCGAAATGGATTTCATTGCCAACGGCGACTTGCTGCAAGTGAAGCGCATCCGTAAAATGCAGGAATTGTACGGATTTCACTTTTGTGAAATCACGGCTTATTTTCCCGACTATGAAACGGAAATCGATTTGAAAATCCTGATCGAAACGCTTCGCTCAGATACTCCCGCTTTACCTAAAGATCTGAGCGACAAATTATTTTACTCCATTTTGGAAGATTATACCGATGTTCCGGGCAAACGCGCAAAAATGCAAAAAATGAAGGAAGATCCTTTTTACAATGCCGTTCAGATCAAGTACGCTTATGCGGTGACGTGTCACAAGGCGCAGGGCGGCCAATGGAAAAATGTTTTCCTCGATCTATCCTATCTTCCGGAAGAATATTTGGGCTTGGATTTTTACCGCTGGCTTTACACAGCTTTCACGCGGGCGACCGAGTGTATGTATTTGATTCAGCCCGTAAAAGAAATATTGCTCTAAATGATTCATTTTTCGTTAAAAAACGTATCTTTGTACCTTCATAATATACCATGTATGACTTTTGATCGACAAATAGAATCGTGCTTGGAGCAAATTCAAACCTTGGAGAATATGCTACAAGCAATTAATGATCAATTGATTACGTTAAAACAAGACGTACGGCAACTCCAGAATTTGCATGATGCAGAGAAGCGCCCCGAACGCGTAAGCGTGTTCGGAACAACTCTTCCCGACTTG
>JAISKG010000100.1 GCA_031261015.1 Dysgonamonadaceae bacterium
GAGTTTATTAACTTAATTCGAAATTAATCTTTAATTTCTTCGTAATCAACATATTCTCCTTCGTCCGGTTGAATGATTTTCTTTGTCGCCGCCGCCGAAGCTGTTTTTTTGGAATCCGAACGATTCTCCGGTGAAGATTTTTTGGACTTGGGGAAGAATAGGCCGCCCAGCAGCAGCTTGAGGACTGAGAAGCCGAAGATGAAGATTAGGAAGAGGAATAATAAGAATATGATTAAGAGAAATTTCATTGCGTTTTATTTACGGAAAACAAAGGTACATAAAATTTTTAATTGCACATAGCCAAATGAAAAAATTTCCGGAAACGCCGCTCTCTATCGAGAGCTTGGTTTAGATGGTATCACAAATATACTTGGTAAAGTTCTATAATTTTCGTAAATTTGCATCCAAATCACAAAATTATTTCTCATCCTTATGCAAAAACCCTCCATCCCCAAAGGAACCCGCGATTTTTCGCCCGCAGAAATGGCTAAACGCAACTATATTTTCGATACCATCCGGCAAGTTTTCCATTTGTACGGATTCAAGCAGATCGAAACGCCGGCGATGGAAAATCTCGAAACGTTGATGGGAAAATATGGAGAAGAAGGCGATAAATTGCTCTTCAAAATACTTAATTCCGGTGATTTCTTGAGTGATGTTTATGGCGATGATTGGGCAAACCATAATTTGCTTGCATTGGCTAATCAAATGTGTGAAAAAGGTTTACGCTACGATCTGACGGTTCCTTTCGCCCGCTTTGTGGTGATGCACCGCAACGAAATCTCGTTTCCCTTCAAACGCTTCCAGATTCAACCGGTGTGGCGCGCCGACCGGCCGCAGAAAGGTCGCTACCGCGAGTTTTTCCAGTGCGACGCGGATATTGTCGGATCGGATTCTTTGCTCAACGAAGTGGAATTGATCCAAATCATCGACGAAGTATTCAAACGCTTTGGCATCCGCGTGGCTATCAAACTCAATAACCGCAAGATCCTGAGCGGAATCGCAGAAATCATCGGCGAAGCCGATAAAATCGTTGACATCACCGTAGCCATCGATAAATTGGATAAAATCGGTTTGGAAAATGTCAACGCGGAATTGCTTTCCAAAGGGATTCCGGAAACGGCCGTCGCTCAATTGCAACCGATTATCCTGTTATCCGGCAGCAATCGCGAAAAATTAGCTACGCTGAAAAGTGTTTTGCAAACTTCGGAAACCGGCCTTAAAGGTGTGGAAGAAATTGAAATCCTTTTGAATAAAACGGATTTACTGAATATTACCGCTTCGCTGGATTTAGACCTGACTTTGGCTCGCGGCCTCAACTACTACACCGGAGCGATTCTCGAAGTCAAAGCTTTGGACGTCGCTATCGGCAGCATCACCGGCGGCGGCCGCTATGACAATCTGACGGGCGTATTCGGCATGCCGGACGTTTCGGGCGTAGGAATTTCTTTCGGCGCCGACCGGATTTTCGACGTGCTGAACCAGTTAAATCTTTATCCCGAAAATTCCGGTCAACAAACGCAAATCTTGTTTGTGAATTTTGGTGAACAGGAAGAAAATTATATCCTTCCGATTATCAAAAAGTTAAGAGAGAAAGGTGTGAGCGTGGAACTTTATCCCGAAGCTGCCAAACTCAAAAAACAATTGTCTTACGCCGACGATAATCAGATTGCTTTCGTAGCGATGATCGGCGAAAACGAACGCACCGAAGACAAAATGACTCTGAAAAACATGATCACCGGTGAACAACAACTCATTACTGTCGAAGATCTGTTTGATAATAAGCTATTTGCCCGGTAATCGCAAACAAAACTCGTCCGGCAGTTGTTTAAACAATTGGTTTTGTCAATTTGTCAGTAATTCACTTTGGCACAATCTTAGCAATAGGCTAAGCGAAAAAACATTACAAATGATTCAATAATATAAAATCTTTCAAATTATGAGTATTAAACCATTAGCAGACAGAGTGTTGGTTAAGCCGGCCGCTGCAGAAGAAAAAACAATCGGAGGGATTATCATTCCCGATTCAGCTAAAGAAAAACCCTTGAAAGGGGAAATCATTGCTGCCGGAAACGGTACAAAAGACGAGGAAATGGTTCTGAAACAAGGCGATCAAGTGTTGTATGGCAAATACGCCGGTACCGAAATTGAATTGGACGGGGAAAAATATTTGATTATGCGCCAATCGGATGTTTTGGCAATCATTTGATTAATTGAGAATTGAAAATTAAATACATTAAATAATTATGGCAAAAGATATTAAATTTAACATTGATGCCCGCGATTCACTCAAAAAAGGAGTGGACGAATTGGCAAATGCAGTGAAAGTAACTTTAGGGCCGAAAGGTCGTAACGTGATATTAGACAAGAAGTTCGGTGCACCTCAAATCACAAAGGACGGAGTAACCGTAGCCAAAGACATCGAATTGGCCGATCCGTTCCAAAACATGGGCGCTCAATTGGTGAAAGAAGTCGCTTCTAAAACCAACGACGATGCCGGTGACGGTACGACTACTGCAACCGTTCTGGCTCAATCAATTATCAGTGTGGGAATGAAGAACGTGGCCGCCGGAGCAAACCCGATGGATTTGAAACGAGGCATCGACAAAGCTGTCATTTCGGTGGTTGAATCCTTGAAAGGACAATCCGAAGCGATCGGCGACGATTTCGGTAAAATCGAAAACGTGGCGAAAATTTCATCCAACGGCGACGAAACGATCGGAAAACTGATCGCCGAAGCCATGAAGAAAGTGAAAAAAGAAGGCGTTATCACCGTTGAAGAATCGAAAAGCATTGATACTTACGTGGACGTAGTAGAAGGAATGCAATTCGATCGTGGCTATATTTCCGCTTATTTCGTGACCAATACGGAAAAAATGGAAGCCGAATTAGACAATCCTTACATTTTGATTTACGACAAAAAAATCTCTGTATTGAAAGACGTTCTCCCCGTTTTGGAACAAACCGTTCAAACCGGCCGGCCACTGTTGATCATCGCCGAGGACATCGAATCGGAAGCATTGGCTACTTTGGTAGTCAACCGTTTACGTGGCTCGTTGAAGATCTGCGCCGTGAAAGCTCCGGGATTCGGCGACCGCCGCAAAGAAATGCTGGAAGACATCGCCGTTCTCACGGGAGGCGTAGTCGTTTCGGAAGAAAAAGGCTTGAAATTGGAAGGAACCACCATCGACATGCTGGGAACTGCCGAAAAAGTATCAGTCAGCAAGGATAATACCGTGATTGTCAATGGAAACGGCGACAAGAAAGCCATCGTGGCACGTGTAGGTCAAATTAAAACGCAAATCGAAAATACGACTTCCGATTACGATCGCGAGAAATTGCAGGAACGTTTGGCCAAATTGGCCGGCGGTGTTGCAGTTCTTTACGTCGGCGCGCCTTCCGAAGTGGAAATGAAAGAAAAGAAAGATCGCGTGGACGACGCTTTGAGCGCCACCCGCGCTGCAATCGAAGAAGGAACCGTTCCGGGCGGCGGTATTGCTTACATTCGCGCTATTCCTTCGTTAGATAGCCTTAAAGGCGCGAACGAAGACGAAACTACCGGTATCGAAATTATCAAGCGCGCCATCGAAGAACCGCTTCGCCAAATCGTGGCCAACGCCGGAAAAGAAGGCGCCGTTGTGGTTCAAAAAGTGAAAGAATCGAAAGGCGATTTCGGTTACAACGCACGTACGGATACCTACGAAAAACTCTACGAATCGGGAGTGATCGACCCGACGAAAGTTGCTCGCGTAGCTCTGGAAAACGCTGCATCCATCGCCGGCATGTTCCTGACGACCGAATGCGTGGTCACCGACGTGAAAGAAGAACATCCTGCTCCTGCCATGCCTCCGATGGGCGGCGGAATGGGCGGCATGATGTAATTGCCTCTATTTCTTATAGTAAAAGAGGCTTTCCTCAACAAGGGCGGCCTCTTTTTAACTTTTTCATTCTATGAAAATAGCTTACAACGAAAGCGAGATACTGACAGGTTTGCGTAGCGACGATCCGGCCGTTCAAAGAAAATCATTTGAACGCGTGGTGAATCATTACAGCGAGCGATTGTATTGGCAAATTCGCAAAATGGTTCTTTCGCATGACGATGCCAACGATCTGTTGCAGAATACGTTTATCAAAGCGTGGACGAATGTGGATCTGTTTCGCGGCGAAGCCAAATTATCGACTTGGCTCTACAAAATCGCGATCAACGAAAGCATTACGTTTTTGAACCGGCAGCGGTCGCGACATAATCTTTCGCTCGACGACGGAGCTGTTTTCCTGAGCGAAAAACTCGAAACCGACGAATATTTCGACGGCGACGCGGCGCAACTCAAGCTGCAAAAAGCCATTTTAACGCTTCCCGACAAGCAACGTGCCGTTTTCAACTGGCGCTATTATGACGAAATGTCGTATGAAGACATGGCCGAAATCAGCGGAACGTCCGTCGGCGCCTTGAAAGCCTCTTATCATCACGCTACGAAAAAAATCGAAGAATTTTTGAAGCAGGATTAAACTTTTACCGCCGTAAATCGTCTAAAACACGACAAAAAATGACAAACTTATGAAATCGACAGTAACTTCTTTAGAGGATATCAAAAAAGAGAATCCGTTTCGTACGCCGGAAGGTTATTTTGATCAGCTTACTTCACAGATCATGAGTCAGTTACCCGAAAAAATTGAGCCTGAAGCTAAAATCGTTCCTCTTTGGAGCCGCATAAAGCCTTGGATGTACGCCGCTGCGGCAATAGCAGGAATCACATTGACAATCAATCTGTTAGGATACAATCCGTTTGCAAATAAAGGCACTCTGAACCTGACTTCCGCTTCGGAGATTGACGAATTTTATCAATATTACGAAGAACAATTCGCTGATCAAAGCTATCATGAAACATTTTATGTAGAATAATCATAGTCCGTCATTGCGAGGGTGAAGCCCAAAGCAATCCTGCAGGTCTGAAAATCCGGATTGCTTCGTTTCGCTCGTAAGGACGAAACAATAAGAGTAACTTGGTAATAAATAATATATACAATGAAAAAAACAAAAATAATCCTTCTGTTGATGTGCTTGATCGCGTTGCCGGTCACGCTTTTCGCTCAGTCCAACGACGAAAAGAAAAAAGAAGATTTCGAGAAATTCAAAGAACAAAGGAAAGCCTATATCTCTCAAATAATGAATCTTACCGAAAGTGAATCGGTAGTTTTCTGGCCGCTGTGCAACGAATTTCAAGAGAAAAAATTTGAACTCAATAAAACGCTACGCGCCGAAATTCGCAAAATCCACGAAGCGAAAAAAGCCGGCAAAACGGTGAGTGCAGCCGATTATAAAAAGGTCGTCGAATTGGGCGCATCCGTGAAACTCAAGGAAGCGCAATTGGAATCGGAATACTTGACGAAATTTTTAACTGTTCTTCCGGCCGAAAAAGTTTACCTTTATCAACAAGCTGAATATCAATTTGCTAAAACGATGTTTGGTGATCGCAAGAAAGGTAAATCTTAACTTCCCATCATAAACAGGTATTGTTTAAATATCTTTCAGCCTCAATCGCAGCAATGCACCCGCTGCCGGCAGCAACCACTGCTTGCCGGTAGTTGGGATCTGCAACATCACCGGCGGCAAAAACACCGGGAATAGTTGTCCGGGTTGTCCCCCAAATCGTTTTGATGTATCCGTTTTCATCGGTTGGCAGAAAATGCTTGAATACCGCAGAATTAGGTGTATGGCCAATTGCCAGAAAGAAGCCGTCGATTGCCAAATCGAATTTTTCTTCCTCAGACTGTCCGGCAAAACGGACAAAATGTCCACCTTCCAGCACATCTTCTCCAAACAAACCTAAAGTATTGGTATTCAACAAAACTTCAATTTTCGGATGATTGAAAACACGGTCTTGCATAATTTGCGAAGCGCGCAAGTAATCTTTCCGCACAATCAGATAAACTTTACTTGCCAAGCCTGCTAAATACAAAGCTTCTTCGCAAGCAGAATCACCGCCGCCAACTACAGTTACCGTTTTTTTTCGATAGAAAAAACCGTCGCATGTGGCGCAGGCAGAAACGCCTTTGCCGTTGTATTTTTGTTCGTCGGGCAAACCTAAGTATTTGGCCGACGCTCCGGTACAAATAATCAGCGACTCTGTTTCGACTTCGGTTTCGCTGTCGATCGTGACTTTATACGGCTTATTCGACAAATCGCAATCGGTGACGATGCCACGACGTACATCCGTACCGAAACGTTGCGCCTGTTTTTTCAAATCTTCCATCATGTCGAAGCCGCTCACACCTTCGGGATAACCGGGAAAATTTTCTATCTCGGTCGTGATTGTTAACTGTCCGCCGGGCTGGATTCCTTCGTACAACACTGGAGATAAATTGGCGCGCGCCGCGTAAATGGCTGCCGTATAGCCTGCCGGCCCTGAGCCGACGATGAGGCATTTTACTTTTTCGTTCATCTTAAATCTATGATTTCCGCGTTTGGATATTTCTTTTTATTGAATGTAAAATAGCTGTCGGCCAAATTTTGCTTGGTTTGATAGCTATTGAGCCGGATGATATTTTCTATTTTATTGGTGAAATAAAGATGGAATTTCACCGGCATCCAGTCGGTTGCGTTGATTTGGAGTACGATTTTGGAAATGTCGCCTTTTTTTTCCGGAACCAACTCGATTTCATGGATTTTCCGCTTTTTTTCATCGGTTTTCTGTCCCAAATATTTATATTTGCAACCTTTTTTGTAAATGCTGTAAATCAGCGAAGGATTCAAAGCTTGCGCCTGTTCGCCGGTCGGCTCGCTCACGTTGACTTCATCCCACGATTTTTGCAAAACCCATTGTGTTTTGCCGTCGAACCAGATTTCCGTGCCGGGAATATCCACATGGAAACGCGCGCCTTTTAATTCGATCGTTCCATCGAAAATATCACTGGTTTTAGTCGATATATCCTTGACTTCCATAGTAAAAGTAGCCGAAATGGCGCTGGCATTGGAAAAAGCCGTGGACGATTTATCCAAAATTTCTTTGGCTTTGGCGTCTTTTTGTGCAAAAGTTTGCAGCGGAAATACTAATAAGCAGCTTAACAGCCACATATTCAATCGTTTCATTTTTTTATGGTATTTAATAATTGTTCCAAATGATATTCGTCGGGTATCAACACCTCGCGCGCTTTGCTGCCCTGCGTAGGACCGACAACGCCGGCCAGTTCCAATTGATCCATCAAGCGTCCCGCGCGGTTGTATCCGATCGAAAACTTGCGCTGGATCAGGGAAGTAGATCCCGATTGATGAATTACAATCAGGCGGGAGGCTTCGTCAAACAGCGGGTCCAGATCAGATAAATCGCTTGTACCGGAAAGTTTTTCTCCGCTGTCGTCGCCAACATATTCGGGTAGTTCAAAAGCCGTCGGATAACCTTGCTGATCGCCGATAAAACGCGAAATCCCATCCACTTCAGGCGTATCGACAAATGCACATTGCACGCGAATAGGTTCGTTTCCTTGCGTAAATAATAAATCGCCCCGTCCTATCAACTGATTGGCGCCGGGTTGATCCAAAATCGTGCGGGAGTCAATCATCGCCATCACACGGAAGGCCATGCGTGCAGGAAAATTTGCTTTAATTGTTCCCGTGATGATATTCGTCGTTGGCCGTTGTGTAGCGATAATCATGTGAATACCAACGGCTCGCGCCTTTTGGGCGATACGGGCGATCGGCAATTCTATTTCTTTTCCGGCAGTCATGATCAAATCTCCAAATTCGTCGATAATTACTACAATATAAGGCATAAACCGGTGTCCTTTCATCGGATTCAAACGCCGGTTGATGAACTTGTCATTGTATTCTTTGACGTTGCGAACATTGGCAAGGTTTAAAAGCTTATAGCGGTCGTCCATTTCCTTCGTCAAAGAATTGAGTGTATGCGTCACTTTCGTAAAGTCTGTGATGATCGGGTTTCCCTCGTCGGGCAATTTCGCCAGAAAATGCTTTTCGATTGTCGAATAAATGTTAAATTCGACCATTTTCGGATCGACCAAAACGAATTTCAGTTCGGCCGGATGTTTTTTGTACAATAATGACGTGATGGCCGCATTCAATCCGACGGATTTTCCTTGTCCCGTCGCACCGGCCACCAATAAGTGAGGCATTTTGGTTAGATCGACCATAAATACCTCGTTCGTAATTGTTTTTCCAATAGCAATCGGCAATTCGTAAGTCGATTCCTGGTATTTTTTGGAAGCGATAATGGAGTGCATCGAAACGATTTGCGGATCTTTGTTCGGAACCTCGATTCCCACCGTGCCTTTGCCCGGCATGGGAGCAATGATACGAATACCCAAAGCCTTCAAATTCATGGCAATGTCATCTTCCAAATTGCGAATTTTAGAAATGCGCACGCCGTCGTCGGGAACAATTTCGTACAAGGTAATCGTTGGGCCGACCGTCGCCTTGATGGATTTAATTTGAATATTGTAATGTTCCAACGTCTTGATAATCCGGTCTTTATTTTCGTTCTGTTCGGCCATGTCGATTTGATTGTCCTGCACATTGTATTTTTTCAATAAATCAATAGTAGGGAATTGGTAATGAGCCAAATCTAAAGTCGGATCGTAAAGACCTAATTCTTCCACTAATTCGTTAGCATCTTCTTCGATGTTGGGTTGCGGGTGATTGACCGGTTTTTTCGGAGTAACGAGTGCAATGTATTCTTCTTCCTGCGGTTTCGTCACTTCAAAATCGAGCGGTTTGGCTGCGGTTTCTTCTCGAACAAAAGGCTTGTGCTCTATGGTCTTATCTTCAACCAAGCGATTGGGCTTAGTTTCAATGGGAATGAAATCAGGCGTTTCCGATTGCGCAGGCGTTTGCGATTTTGCCGCTCGTTTTTTCCAAGGGAAAATCAATTTTTTGCTTTTGGAAATTCCGACTGTTCCTTTTTCCTGCAATCGCCGTAAGAAACCGATGGTTTGACGGGTAATCAAAGTCATAATAATCACAAACAGAATGAGCAAGATTAAAAACGATCCGATGTTGCCGAAATTATCCGTCAACCAATGCGATAGAAACAATCCGTGTTTTCCGCCGATGTAAATGACTGTGTTTGAGAAGAAACGTCCGAAGAAAAAATAAAGCGCGGTGGAAGTCCAGATAGTCAGTAAAGAACACAGAATAAAACTTCTAACTAAATTGATGTATTTGGCTTTCATCAAGCGCAAGCCGGCGCAAGCCGTGAAAATCAACAGGAAAATCGAAGCGATACCGAACCATTCGTTCACCAGAATGTTGCCCAAGACCGCACCCCGGAAGCCCATCCAATTGGCAATCCCGATTTTGACGGAATGTTCTACCTTGCTCTGATCAAGCGATCCGGTAAATAAAAACGAAACCATCGATAAGCTTGCAAACAACGCGAACGCTAAAATAATTACCCCCAGAATGTATTGAGTGACACTACTTTGAAAAAAAGTTCGTATGCGCTGAATTGTAGAAACAGATTGCTTTCGTCCGCCGGTCGCTTTTCGTTTAGCCATGATTTACTTAATTTATGAAAGGACAAAATTAATCAATAATTTTTGAATTTTATTTTTGTAGAATTATTGCAGAATTTAGTCAAAAACTGATAAAA
>JAISKG010000126.1 GCA_031261015.1 Dysgonamonadaceae bacterium
GCTCAGTTTCGCGGCTCGCCGTCCCGTTGCCGATTGCGATGGCATCAATGGCATACGCGCTTACTAAGGAAACAATTTTTGCGCCCGCTTTATGAATCTCATTTTGAGGTGGATGCGGATAAATCGCCTCGTTGTGCAACAGCACGCCTTGCGCATCCAGACAAACGATTTTACATCCGGTGCGAAATCCGGGATCGATTCCCAGCACCCGTTTTTGTCCCAAAGGCGGAGAGAGAAGCAATTGCCGCAAATTCTCGGCAAAAACGCGGATCGCCTGCTTGTCGGCTTTCGCTTTGGAAAGCGCGGCAAACTCAGTTTCGATCGCCGGCTTCAACAATCGCTTATAACAGTCTTTCACAGCCATTTCGACTTGCTCCGACGAAGCATTTACGCCTTTCACAAAACGGCGATGCAAGGCTTCCAGACAATGTTCGTCATCGGGGGAAATGCTTACGCGCAAAATGCCTTCCGCTTCGCCGCGGCGCATGGCTAAAATCCTATGTGAAGAACTTTTATGCAAGGATTCGCTGAAATCGAAATAATCGCGAAACTTCGCACCGTCCGCTTCTTTTCCTTTGATCACTTTGGAAGCAATCACAGCTTCGCGGTTGAAAATATTACGGATGGTGTGGCGCGCGCCCTCCGTTTCGTTCACCCATTCGGCCATAATATCGCGGGCGCCTTGCAAGGCTTCATCCACATCTTTCACATCCTGGTTAACAAAACCGGCTGCCCTTCGTTCGACATCGCGTTCGTTTTGCGCCATCAGGATTTTAGCCAACGGTTCCAATCCTTTTTTGCGGGCGATCTCGGCGCGTGTCTGTTTTTTCGGTTTATACGGAAGATAAATATCTTCCAATTCGGCGCTGTCCCAGCTGTTTTCGATGCGCGACCGTAATTCGGGAGTCAGTTTGCCTTGCTCTTCGATCGTGTTCAGTATCGTTTCTTTGCGTTTGGAAAGCTCCTGCAATTTTTCGTATTGTTGTTTGATTTCGCCGATTTGAATTTCGTCCAAGCCGTCCGTCATTTCTTTGCGGTAGCGGCTGATAAACGGGATGGTAGCCCCTTCGTCCAACAATCCGATCGTTCGGGCAACCGATCGTTCGGAAATAGACAAAGCTTTTGAAATCAATTGAGAATAAATAGCTTGCATAAATTTGTTTGTTAAAAAGGATAGCCTATGGCAATGTGCCAAGCCCAATTATTTTTGAAATTCGGATGCAAAATCGCCCAAGCATCCGCACCTTGCTTAGCGGGATCGTAAGCTTTCCATCCGCAATCCAAGCGGACAAGGAAAAAATCAAAATCCAAGCGCAATCCCAGACCGTAGCCGATGGCAATCTGTTTATAAAAGGTATCCAGCTTAAATTGGCCTCCCGGTTGTTCTTCATAATTCTTGATCGTCCAGACATTTCCGGCATCGATAAACGCAGCCGCTTCCAATTTCCAGAAAAAACGGGAACGATATTCGAAATTCAAATCCAATTTAATATCGCCCGCTTGATGGGCAAACGTGCTTTCTGCGTTCGGCACATAACTGCCCGGCCCCAATTCCCTGACCGACCAAGCGCGCACACTATTGGCGCCGCCTGAATAATACCGTTTTTCAAAAGGTAAAACTTTGGAATTGCCGTAAGGATAACCGATTCCGCCGCCCACACGCCAAGCCAGCGAATTTTGCTTATCAATCACAATCGTCTTGGAATAATCGAAATCGCCTTTCACAAATTGCGCATAATACGTATTAAACAATTGATAATATCCTTCGTCATCTTTCTTCCACTTCAGCAACGAACTTGCAGCATAAAGCAGATTACCCGCCGATTCCACGGAAAAGCGAAGCGAATGTGCATTCCTTTGTTTCTGCATCGGATCGAAAGTAGTGTGCGTGAACGAATAACTTGTTCCGACAATAAATTGATTCGTGTAACCGAACGACTTGGCGTTTCTTGGCAAATAATTGTAGAATAAACTGTCTATACGCGGCAGATATATATAATCAATATTCAACAAATTCAGACGGTGCAAGGTCGATAAACGATCCCTTTTCTGCCAATTATACCGGATACCGCCCGAAAGCAACCTGCGGTCGAATTCAATACGTTTCTGGTCGTTATAGCTCAACGCAAATTCGGTATAAGTTTGCATCCGGAGCTTCCAATCATCGCTGATCGATATTCTCGGTAAAATAAATTTCGGAATGCGAATTGCCGCTTCTACGCCCCATTCCACATTTCCCAGTAACGACTCGGAAGAAGAATATTCGGAATAGATGGTATTACGAGTAATCGCTTCGGAAGCGCCTCTCAGTCGCAAATAAAACGATTCCGATCCTCGAAACAGATTCTTGTGTACGTAATTAAGTGACATCGCCGCACCTATATCACCGGTCGTATTCGTACCTTCGATAGAATAGGAAATCGACTGCTTGCGCGCCGGCGTAGCCAAAATAAAGCAATCCAGCAGCGACGAATCGTTGCGTTGCTTCTCGTTGAATTGTAAATGTGCGCTACTCAAGGCAGTCAAGGCGGAAAATGCCGAATAAGTGGCTTCTTCACGCGTTTGGGAATATTCTTTTTGCGGCTGAATAAAACATTTGTCAAGTAAAGTCCGTGTCCGAAGCGAAGGCTTATTTCCTTGATAAAAAATCGTATAGCCATTTATAGAAATACTGTCTTTCTTCGGATAATTCGCGATGCCGGTTCTTTTCAAAGGATCGTAATCCAAGTAAATTTGAATCTTGTCGTAATAATATTTTTTATGCAGGACTTCAGCGTAATTACCGCTGGGCAGTAAAGTTTGCGACGAATGCAGTTTCAACGTCAGATCGACGGCGGCGGCATTTAAGGCCGTATCAGCTTCGTAGCTAATGTAATCTTTTTTAAACGCATAATAGCCGTGATCACGCAGCGAGGCGGCAATGCGGATACGTTCGGCATCCAACTGATTGCGATCAAACAACATACCTTCTTTTACAAGCGATTTGGCTTCCAAAATCTTATCCTGCTCAAAGATTTGAGCAATCGAATCGTCTTCAATTTCCGCATCGTATTGCCGGATGCGATACGGCATATTTCCACGGATGCGGTAAACGACATTCGCTTTTTTATTATTCTTCCGAGTGATTTCCGAAGTCACTGCGGCATTGATATAACCTTTATTAATCAATAATTTATTAAACTCGCGATCGGTTTTGAAAACCAAAGTTGAATCGAAAATCACCGGCTCCTCTCCCATTTTTCTCAGGAAACGATTGATCCATTTCGTACTGTCGTGTCCGGCCAAATTATACATGCCAAGCATGAATTTACCGATACCCAACATTTTATAATTCGGCAACTGCCTGACATACAACTTTAAGTCATACGTCCGGTAATCGGGCACATCCGATTCGATTTTGACTTTATCCAATAGATATTCGCCTTCGGGGACAAATTTTGTCGTGTGGCAGGAGGCGCATCCGAGCAGGATAAGCAAAAGGGTGATATGATAGAGAAACTTTGTTTTCATTTGCGGATGCAAAGATAGGAAATCCTGATAAATAATGGTTATTCAAATTAACAAGCACATAAATTAAAGAGCGGTTTAATCATTATTTACAAAAGATTTTTGAATGATTCCAACGCGAGATTAGCCTCTGTCCACTCCTCCATCACCGCCGACAATTTTTTTTGCAGCTCGGCATGTTTCCACAGCAAATCCACATTCGAAGCGCCTTCCGGCGTACTCAACACGGTTTCCATTTCCTGAATTTCAGCTTCCAATTGAGCGATGGTTTGTTCGTGGGCGGCAATCGTTTTTTCCAAGCGGCGTAATTGGCGTTGCTGCTCTTTGCGTTCTTCGTAACTGGCTTGTGGACGTTCGGATACGGATTGATCCACCTCCTTTCGGACGGTAGTTTTCGGTTCCGAAATTTCCAAAGTTTGCAGGTTTTCGATCTTTTTCCGTTCCAGAAATTCGTAAATTCCGCCCAAATGTTCTTTCACTTGTTGGTGTCCGAATTCATAGACTTTATCGACAAGGCCGTCTAAAAATTCGCGGTCGTGCGAAACCACAATCACCGTGCCGTCAAACTCCTTCAAAGCCGCTTTCAATATGTCTTTCGTGCGCATATCCAAATGGTTGGTCGGCTCGTCGAGAATCAACAGGTTGACCGGTTCGAGCAACAAGCGGATCATCGCCAAACGTGTTCTTTCGCCGCCGGAAAGGACAGCCACTTTTTTATCCACAGCTTCGCCGCCAAAGAGAAACGCGCCTAAAATATCGCGGATTTTAGTGCGGATATCTCCCACCGCGACCCTGTCGATAGTTTCAAAAACCGTTTGTTTTTCGTCCATCAAATCGGCTTGATTTTGAGCGAAATAACCGATCTTTACGTTGTGTCCCAACTGCAATTTCCCTTCGTGCGGAATTTGCTCCATGATACATTTCACTAACGTTGATTTTCCTTCTCCGTTTTTCCCGACGAAAGCCACTTTGTCACCGCGATTGATCGTGAAATTCACCTGTTGAAAAACCAAATGATCGCCGTAGCGTTTAGCAAGATCTTCTATCACAATCGGATAAGATCCCGACCGCGGCGCCGGCGAAAATTTCAAGCGCAAGGCCGAACGATCTTCCTCTTCAATTTCGATCCGTTCTATTTTTTCCAATTGTTTGATGCGGCTTTGCACCTGCACGGCTTTCGTTGCTTTGTAGCGAAAACGCTCAATAAAAGCCTCCGTATCTTCGATTTGCTTGCGTTGATTTTCGTAGGCACGCAGTTGTTGTTCGCGGCGTTCCTTTCTTAATTCCACATATTGAGAATAATTGACCCGGTAATCATAGACTTTTCCCAAAGAAATTTCGATCGTGCGGAAAGTCACGCGATCAATGAACGCGCGGTCGTGCGAAACGAGG
>JAISKG010000151.1 GCA_031261015.1 Dysgonamonadaceae bacterium
ATTAACAAGGGAATTATCGGCCTCAACGTTTGGGCGAAAAATGTATTGAATACGCATTACACGGCGTTTTATTTCGAGAGCATGAATCGTCCCTTAGCCCAAGCAGGAAAGCCGTTTACCTTCGGCGTGGATTTACATCTCTCGTTCTAACGAATCACCGGCTTTGTCCACCCAACCGATCTGCCGTCCCGGATTACCGACGATCAGCGCGTAATCAGGGACGTCTTTTGTGACGACGGCTCCAGCGCCGATCATGGCATATTCGCCGATCGTTATTCCGCAGATTATCGTTGCGTTAGCTCCGATGCTCGCTCCTTTTTTCACGCGAGTCGGACGAAATTCATCCTTGCGGGAAATAAAGCTGCGCGGATTGATGACATTGGTAAACACGCAACTTGGTCCCAGAAAAACATCGTCTTCGCAAATCACTCCGGTATAAACCGATACGTTGTTTTGGACTTTCACGCCGACGCCTAACTGCGCGCCCGAAGCAATCAGCACATTTTGCCCAATCGTGCAATTTTCGCCGACGATTGCGCCCTGCATGATGTGCGTGAAATGCCAGATTTTCGTTCCGTCACCGATCACAGCTCCCGGGTCAATCACCGCGGTCGGATCTGCCAGATATTTACTCATAGCGGATAATTTGTTCGATAATATACTCTATTTGAGAATCTTCCAATTCGGTGTGCATCGGTAGCGACAAAACGGAATCACATAATTGTTCGGTAATTTTCAAATCGCTTCCCAAGCGCACACGCCCTTCAAAAGCCGGTTGGCGATGCAAAGGCATTGGATAATAAATCATTGTCGGCACACCTTTTTCTTTCAAATACGATTGTAAATCATTGCGTTGCAATGGATTTACCTTTACGGTATATTGATTGTAAACATGCGTTGATGCCGGATGGCATGCAGATCTTTCGAGCCAATCGAGAGTTTCCAAACCGGTATCGTAACGAGCAGCAGTCGCTCGCCTTGCCTCAATATATTCCTGTAAATAAGGAAGTTTTACCCGGAGAATCGCTGCTTGAAGTGTATCCAAGCGGGAATTGCAACCTACAATTTCGTGCTGGTATTTGACGGATTGCCCATGCGAGGCGATCATTTTCAATCGCTTGGCCAACTGTTCGTTATCGGTCATCATCGCGCCACCGTCGCCATACGCACCCAAGTTTTTTGTCGGAAAAAACGACAAAGTCCCAATATTTCCGATCGTTCCCGCCTGTTTTTTCGTTCCGTCGGAAAAAGTATAAACCGAACCGATGCTTTGGGCATTATCTTCGATGACAAACAATCCATATTGACGAGCGATTTGCAAAACCGGCTCCATATCAGCCGTTTGTCCGAAAAGATGCACGGGAATAATCGCTTTGGTTTTCGGAGAAATCGCCGCTTCGATTTGATTCACATCCAAATTAAACGTGTGCGGATCCACATCAATCAAAACCGGTTTCAATTGCAACAAAGCAATCACTTCAGCGCCGGCAATGTAAGTAAACGCCGGAACGATCACCTCGTCGCCGGGCTGCAAATCAAGGGACATCAGCGCAATTTGCAAAGCGTCGGTTCCATTGGCGCAAGGAATAATGTAGCGCGCGCCCGTAAAAGCAGCCAGTTCCTCAGCAAATTGCTGCACCGGCAGCCCGTTAATATATTTTCCCGAACGAAGCGTTTCGAGCGCCGCTCGATTCATATCTTCCCGAATGCGTTCGTATTGAGTGGTCAGATCCACCATTTGAATGGTTTTCATGCTAATTCGATTACTTCCATGTTTTTAATTTCTTGGCCATCAATAGCAAAACGCAGCAAAGTGCGCACCTGATGAAAGCCGAATTTGCCCGCCGCTCCCGGATTGAGGCAAAGCATTTGCAATTTCGGATCGTACATTACTTTTAAAATATGCGAATGCCCACAGACAAATAATCGCGGCGTTGACCGGTAAAGTTCCTGCCGGATTTCAGGTGTGTATTTCCCCGGATAGCCTCCAATATGTGTCATTAACACAGACACTTGCTCCACTTCAAAACGCAGAATAGTCGGGCAAAGATGCCGTAATTGGTAATCATCAATATTTCCATGCACCGCGCGCACCGGCTTGATCGTGTCCAAACGGTGCAAAACTTCCTCGCTTCCAATATCGCCGGCATGCCAAATCTCGTCACAATCGGCAAAATAATGTGCAAATTTATCATCCCAATAAGCATGGGTATCGGAGAGCAAACCTATTTTTGTCATTCCGGATTGATTTTGGGGGCAAAGGTAAGGATTTTTTTGTACCTTTGTGTTCGATTACAAAATCCCGATCGATCTATATGGACAAAAAAATGACTTTAGTATTGGAAAATGGGATGACTTTTGAGGGTTATTCCTTTGGCTATGAAGCTCCTGCGGCAGGAGAAATCGTTTTCAATACTGCAATGGTAGGTTATCCTGAGAGCCTTACCGATCCTTCTTATTCAGGACAAATTCTGACGGTTACCTATCCTTTAGTCGGCAATTACGGCGTTCCGGAAGACAAGATTGTCAACGGACTGTCGGAGTTTTACGAATCGGAAAAGATTCAAGTCAGCGGACTGATTATCTCCGAATATTCGCACGAATACAGTCACTGGAATGCGTGTAAAAGTCTGGGCGACTGGTTGAAAGAACATCAAGTTCCGGGCATTTACGGCATTGATACGCGTGCACTTACGAAAGTCATCCGTGAACAGGGTTCTATGAAAGGGAAAATGATTTTCGATGCAAACGATGCTATTGATTTCATCGATCCTTCGCTGGAAAATCTGGTTACCAAAGTCAGTTGCAAAGAAGTTCTGCGCTACGGAAACGGATCAAAAACAGTTGTTCTGGTCGATTGCGGAGTCAAGCACAACATCGTTCGCTGCTTGCTCAAACGCGACATCACTTTGATCCGCGTGCCCTGGGATTATGATTTCAACCAATTGGAATACGACGGTTTGTTTATTTCCAACGGCCCCGGAGATCCGCAACATTGCCAAACGACAGTCGAACATATCCGCGAAGCCATGCACCGCAACAAACCAATCTGTGGCATTTGCATGGGCAACCAACTTTTGGGAATTGCTGCAGGTGCAAGCACTTACAAACTGAAATACGGACATCGCAGCCACAACCAGCCGGTGCAAATGACCGGAACAACCAAATGTTTCATTACTTCGCAAAATCACGGCTATGTCGTTGATACCAAAACGTTAAGCGATGAATGGGAAGTATTGTTCACCAATATGAACGACGGCTCCAACGAAGGCATCCGACACAAGACAAAGCCTTGGTTTTCGGCGCAATTTCATCCGGAAGCAGCGAGCGGCCCAACCGACACGGAGTTTTTGTTTGATATTTTCTTCAACAAAATTGAAAATGGAAAATTGAAAATTGAAAATGAAAATCAACTTTCAACTTTCAACTTTCAACTTTCAACTCCCCAAAAAGTGTTGTTGCTCGGCTCCGGCGCCCTCAAAATTGGCGAAGCCGGCGAGTTCGACTACTCCGGCTCCCAAGCCCTGAAAGCCTTGAAAGAAGAAGGAATTTATACCGTTTTAATCAACCCCAATATTGCCACCGTGCAAACCTCAGAAGGTGTCGCTGACAAGATTTATTTCTTGCCGGTCACACCTTTCTTTGTGGAAAAAGTCATCGAAAAGGAAAAGCCCGACGGCATCTTGTTGTCTTTTGGCGGACAAACTGCTCTGAATTGCGGAGTTGAGCTATATCAATCAGGCGTTTTTGAAAAATACAACGTGCGCGTGCTGGGCACTCCGGTGCAATCCATTATCGACACGGAAGACCGCGAATTGTTTGTTAAAAAATTGGACGAAATCCAAGTGAAATCCATCAAAAGCGTAGCAGTCGAATCCATCGAAGAAGCGCATCAGGCAGCCGAATCACTTGGTTATCCAGTGATTATACGTGCAGCTTACGCTTTGGGCGGATTGGGTAGCGGATTCTGCAATAATTCCGAAGAACTGCAAGCTTTGGCGGAAAAAGCCTTCAATTATTCCAATCAATTACTGATCGAAAAATCTCTAAAAGGCTGGAAAGAAATCGAATACGAGGTAGTTCGCGACCAATACGACAATTGCATCACGGTTTGCAACATGGAAAACCTCGATCCGCTGGGCATTCATACTGGCGAAAGTATCGTTGTTGCTCCATCACAGACGCTTACGAATCAAGAATATCACAAGTTGCGCGAATTGGCAATCCGCATCATCCGCCACATCGGAATTGTTGGCGAATGCAACGTGCAATATGCATTTGATACGGTTTCGGAAGATTACCGCGTGATCGAAGTCAACGCGCGCTTGAGTCGTTCGTCGGCTTTAGCATCCAAAGCGACCGGCTATCCTTTGGCGTTTATCGCGGCCAAATTGGCTTTGGGTTATGGTTTACAAGATTTGAAAAATTCGGTTACAAAAACCACTACGGCCTTCTTTGAACCGGCGTTAGATTATATTGTTTGCAAAATTCCTCGTTGGGATTTAGGCAAATTTCATGGCGTTTCCCAAGAAATCGGATCAAGCATGAAGAGCGTGGGCGAAGTTATGTCGATCGGCCGCAGTTTTGAAGAAGTGATTCAAAAAGGCCTCCGCATGATTGCGCAAGGCATGCACGGATTTGTCGCCAACAAAGATCTGGAGGTCAGCGACATCGACAAAGCTTTGTCGGAACCGACCGACAAGCGTATTTTCATCATCGCGCAAGCTTTGGAAGCCGGATATTCCATCGAACGGATTCATGAACTCACGAAAATCGATTTGTGGTTTTTGCAGCGATTGCAACTCATTTATTTGACTTCCAAAGAAATATCCAAATACAATTCGATGGAAGAATTACCGGAAGATTTATTACGCAAAGCCAAACAAAAAGGATTTTCCGATTTCCAGATTGCCAAATTATTGTATAAAAATTCCGATATTGCCACCGACGAAAAAGGCCGTTTACGCCAACATCGCAAAGATTTAGGCATCGTCCCTTCAGTCAAGCAGATAGATACATTGGCCGCCGAATATCCGGCGCAAACCAATTATCTCTACCTGACTTACAACGGGCAAGAAAACGACGTCCATTACTTGGGCGATCATCGCTCGGTGATTGTATTAGGTTCGGGCGCCTACCGTATCGGCAGCAGCGTAGAATTTGACTGGTGCTCGGTCAACGCTTTGGATACCATCCGCAAACGAGGTTGGCGCGGCGTGATGATCAACTACAATCCCGAAACCGTTTCGACCGACTACGATATGTGCGACCGCCTGTATTTCGACGAGTTGACTTACGAACGGGTCATGGATATTTACGAATTGGAAAATCCGCACGGCATGGTCTTGTCGATGGGCGGACAAATCCCGAACAATTTAGCTCTTTCGTTAGATAAAGCGGGTGTTCCAATCTTGGGAACCTCAGCGGCTTGCATCGACAACGCCGAAGACCGGCACAAATTTTCGTCCATGCTTGATCGCTTGAGCATCGACCAACCGCGCTGGAAGGAATTGACTTCGTTCGCAGATATTAATGCTTTCGTGGAAGAAGTCGGATTTCCGGTTTTAGTTCGTCCGTCCTACGTTTTGTCGGGCGCGGCGATGAACGTTTGTTCCAACCAGCCGGAATTGGAAACTTTCCTCAAACTGGCTGCTAATGTGTCGCAAAAACATCCGGTGGTCGTGAGCGAATTTATTCAAAATGCAAAGGAAATCGAAATCGACGCTGTGGCCGACCATGGAAATATCGTTAGTTATGCCGTTTCCGAACACATCGAATTTGCCGGCGTTCATTCGGGAGATGCAACGATTCAATTTCCTCCACAACGGCTTTATGTCGAAACATTTAGAAAAATTAAACGAATTGCTAAACAGATTGCGGAAGCGCTTCAAATCACCGGGCCGTTCAATATTCAATTCTTGGCGAAAGACAATGATATTAAGGTAATCGAATGTAATTTGCGTGCATCCCGAAGTTTTCCGTTTGTTTCCAAGGTATTGAAACTAAACTTTATCGAATTGGCGACCCGCGTCATGTTGGGCGAAAAAGTCGAAAAGCCCGGCAAAAAC
>JAISKG010000070.1 GCA_031261015.1 Dysgonamonadaceae bacterium
AAAAGCGATTGACATTATCGAAACAAAAGCATTGGGTGCACCCGGAATAGCATCAACAAAACGGTTTATACGAGAGAGAAGTGGGTGAAATATTTGTTAAACATTCCAAGTTTTTGAAACTTGGAATGTTTTGCAAGCACAAAAATTTTGCAACAGCCAAAGATAAAGACGGTTGGTTTCATATTGACAAAAACGGCAATGAAGTGTATCGTGAACGTTATTTAGCAATAGAGCCGTTTTACAACGGTTTTGCATTGGTAACGCAATTTGATGAGCAGAAAATTATTATTGACGAAAAAGGAATTAAAATCTTGGAAATATGAAGAAGCGAATTTTAGTTGCCGGATGAAACCCGATGATGGCAGGGTAATTTCAAAGTAATGGCGACTCCCGATGATGTATGTATGCCTATCAATTACAATTAACAGAACAAGATATGGAAACTTATAATAAGAGTGTATTGAAATATGCTGATGTGCGAAGCGCGATGGCGTATGCTCGTGGTGAAGGTATGACTGTTGGCATGGAACAAGGCCGTAACCTGGAAAAAATCGCCATCATCAAAAAATTGCTGGCCCTGCATTTCCCAATCGCCGACATTACTCAAATTACCGAAATGACCCCCGAACAGATAAAAATTATCGCCGCCGAATAATTTCCTCCCAAAATTCTTGCTATTCCCCGTAAAATTATATACTTTTGCAACCCGAATTGTTTTCGAGTAAATAATTAAACAACATATCAAGCAATGAAACAAGGACTTCACCCGGAAAATTATCGTCCGGTCGTATTCAAAGACATGTCGAACGAAGATACGTTTATCACCCGCTCGACCATCAACGCTAAGGAAACCATCGAAATCGACGGCGTAACTTATCCTTTGGTAAAAATAGAAATTTCAAGTACTTCGCATCCTTTCTATACCGGTAAACAAAAATTGGTCGATACCGCCGGTCGTGTCGATAAATTCTTGAGCCGCTATGGCAACCGTAACAAGAAATAATGACAAAAGGATTTTAAACATTAAAAACTCCCTTGTTTTCCAAAAGCAGGGGAGTTTTTATTTTTTAGCATTTTCCATCTGATAGGACAATTGAACTGGAGGATGGGAGGATAAACAGATTCACTTCCTTTTCTGCCGAATGCCTGACCCCGATTTTCTCTTCTGCCGAATCCCCGCTCTCGCAGGTCTTACTACCGGCTTCCTCCGAATCCGTTTAGCAACTGAAATTGTTGGGGGAAAATCCGGAAATGTCGGCTGTACGGAAACCGGTTCCGGAACCGGTTCCGATTTCGGCAACACAATCTTCGGCGACGCTTTCTTTTTGGAAATCAAAGAGTAAACGAATAGGCTTAATAGTGCGAGGACAATGATGGCTACTAATTTTCCTCCGATCCGGTTCCAAAAAGAAATGCCGGGCGCTACGGAAGTGTCGATACCGAACTCGTCGTTGATGTATTCTAAGTCTTTATCATCCAATTCGTAGGCATACTTTTTGTCATCTGTCACCAAGACATATTGCGGCGCACCGGAATTCCACAAGGGAACCCAATACAAAGAAAATTGATTGTAAGCAATCCCGAAATTGAGGTGGAGATCGCCTTCTTTGAAATGCGGAGGCAACTCTTTCAGAATTTCAAATTGAAAGCCTTTCCCATAGATAATCAATCCCTTGGCTGAGGCGGAAAATGATATTCCAGCCAACAGACAGATTGTGCTTGCGATATACACGATTTTTTTCATACGAAGAATCTCATTCAAAAATTTTAAGTTTTATTGCAACCAAGCCGGGTTATACACTTTTACTTTACGTTCGTTGTAATACAAATCGTCTGTCTCAGGAATGGCGATCTGATAGGATTTCCCTTTACCCACAGTGAGTTTGGTGTCCCGAATCCAAACGTTATATTCGCGGAGTTGCATATAATTTATTCCATTTTCTTTTGCAAATAAAGCCAGACTACCAATATCCGAAGTAACTTCAACGTTATGTGTGCGAACTTGCGGATACAAATCGGATTTTTTCAGAACAAAACCATAATATTTCGGATGTTCAAAAATTTCTTTAATCGCCATGATCCGGAAAATATAACGCGAAGTTTCGACAGGTAGCCACAAATCAAATGCCGAATCGGACCGTTGATTTTGCAGGGAATCGGAAATTCGCTTCATCCCGGCGTTGTACGAAATCGCCACGCACGGCCAATTACCATATTTTCCGTAAGCCTCTTTGAAATAACGACAAGCGGCTTCGGTCGCTTTCTCGATGTGATAACGCTCGTCCACTTCCGGAGTGATTTCCAAGCCGAATCGTTTGCCGGTATCTTCCATGAATTGCCAAAGTCCGACAGCTTTCGAGGGCGATACGGCGCGTGTATCCAAATTACTTTCGACTACGCATAAATATTTAAAATCGTCGGGAATGTTGTTGCGTTTCAAAATCGGCTCGATGATTGGAAAATAACGATTGGCGCGTTTGAAGTCTAATAAAGTAGTTGAATGCAAATAAGTGAGCGCATTCATTTCACGATCGAATCGTTCGCGCATATCCAAGCGTTGCAAAGAGATTTTATTTCCGCAAAACTCAACGGATTCGGGCACGGGAACAGATACGGTCGTACTCGACACTACCGGCTGCCGCTCTACCGTCGAAACCGTTTGACTTCCCAGCAAAAACGCTGCCATTCCGATAATTATACTCAAACTTAATCCTCCCAAGAGATAATTATATTTCTTCATTCTTTTAATTTTTAGATCGCAACACATTGACGTGTCCGGCAAGGCTGCGTTTTTTACCATCTGTTCCTTGATATTCAATTACATAAAAATAGACGCCGGACGGAAC
>JAISKG010000237.1 GCA_031261015.1 Dysgonamonadaceae bacterium
ATCCGGATTTTTTCCGGCAAAAAGCCAGGGAATAGTGGAATCCGGCGCAGCCAATGCCCGTATCAAATGCGTTGCAGCTCGAATATTTTCCGGAGTACTCAAATCACCTTGATACAACACGCAGGGCAGAATGTTTCGCGTATTTTCGTCATTTTTTTCCCTTTGAAAGAAAAGCGGCACCAACTTGACTTTTTCTTTGCCGTAGTGTTGTTCAAAATAAACCGTTTCGGTGGAGGATAACGGCAACAGATATTCGGCATTCCGCAACTGTTTTTCATATCTCTTCAAACGCAAGGCTTCCAATGCAAAATAGATTTTTTTCCAAAGCGAACGGGTACAGGCAGCCAGTCCCCGGTAATAAATATGCTCGATATTATGTAAACGAACGATTTTGCAGCGATTTCGCAGCGAAGGATGCGACAGATAATAACAAGTATGCAATCCCTCAAACAAAATCGGGGAATCGTCTTTTTGCAAGTTTTCCAACAAGGTTTGATTGCGCCGGCTGTAAACGATATAAGGAATCAGCGAAAGTTGCGAACGCACACCCGTTTCCCGTGTGTAATAATAAACTTTTTCGCAGTATCTTTCCAACGTTACCGCCTGCGGCCGTCCATATTCAAAGGCGTGCAAAGTGATGCTTGTTCCCTGTTCCGACAAGGCTTTGAGTTTATAAAACACATCAATGACACCACCGTAATCAGGAGGGTAGGGGACATTGAATGTAACGATATGAAGGTGCTTTTTCACGCTATTTTTCTGTATCCAAATCCGCCAATGACGTGTAATTTTGATGATGTTGCTTGTAGATGTTTCGATGTCTGGCCCGTTCATTGGCATCGTACTTGTCTGGTTTCCGCTGATCCGCATCGTTGTAAGTACCAAAATATACTTTTTGACAATGCCGCCTTTGCGCCCAACTCAGGTTTTCCCGAAGGGGATTTCCATCGATAAATTTTTCCAATTCATCGGCGCTTTGCTCTCTGATAATGGAGAAAAGCAGTTCCAAAGCTTTCACTTTGGTCGCTAATTTATTATAACCGGTAATCGCAGCGCCGGGTTGATAGGCGACCAGCCAAGTTTTGGCTGTACTGACATCGGCCGTTGTAACCGCTATCTGGTCTAATTTGCGAAGAAATTGATTGCATTGATTTTGCAGGTCGGTCGCGTTTACGGTATTCACCGGAGTAGCAGCCTTGTTTGCTGTGTTTTCCGGAGTGACAGACTTGGCAACTTGTTCTTTGACAGTATCAACCGGAGGAGGCGCTATTTCCGTATTCATTTGAATGCTATCACCCGGTTCTGCTTCTTGGGGCTCTGTTTTTTGAATGGATACAGTCTGCTTTTTGCGTGTGGATTGTCCTTTCTTATATTGGGTGTTCGCCACCAGAAAGCCTAAACCGAAAAATAGAACGGCGAGTAAGTAGGGAAAATAGCGTTTGTATCGATTGAAAAAGGTCGGCTTGAAATTCACTTGCTCATAATTTTGCCAAGCGTGAGAAAGAAAGACATCTTGCCTGACAATCGGTTTGAATCCTTTTAAGGATGCGCTATATTGAAATTGCGGATGATTGGCGTCAAATCGTAGTTCAACCGATCTTTCATCAATAATAATATCTTCACAATCACGGATTGTCAACCGGATATTTTCTTCTTTCAGCGATTTGTCGAATCCATATTTTTCATCCCCGGTAAATACATACGTAATAAGGAATGGCTCATCCGAATCAAATCCTGTTTTAATACCCGAATCAAAATAATCATCCATAATTTTTAATTAATTGAACCGTTAACGGTACAAAATTAACTGTTTTTTTTAAAAACCCACCATAATATTCCGAAAATGTCTTGAAAAAACGCTACCTTTGTTGTTCATATCATTATTTGGTTCACAATGAATATAAAGAAAGCCGAATTTGTAATCAGCAACACCGACCCCGAAAAATGTCCGCACGATGACCGTCCGGAATACGCATTTATCGGCCGATCGAACGTAGGGAAGTCTTCTCTTATTAATATGCTGACCGGTAAAAAAGGTTTGGCAATGACTTCGTCCACCCCCGGAAAAACACAACTCATCAATCATTTTCTGATAAATGACGAATGGTATATCGTTGATTTACCGGGTTATGGCTATGCGCAAAGGGGTAAGAAAGGCCGGAATAAAATCCGCACCATTATCGACGCTTACTTGGATGAACGGGAGCAACTGACTTGCCTTTTCGTCCTGTTGGATTGCCGTCTCGAACCGCAGAAAATCGACTTGGAATTTATCGATCAACTGGGCGAAAGCGGAATCCCTTTTGCGATTATTTTTACGAAAAGCGATAAAATATCCCAAAGTAAATTGAGCGAAAACACAGAAAACTATAAGGCTAAATTATTGGAAACTTGGGAAGAACTCCCTGCCGTTTTTTGCACTTCTTCGGAATACAAAAAAGGAAAAGAGGAAATTCTGGACTATATTGAATCCATAAACCAATCATTGAATGAATGATTTTCAAAAAAAGATGATGCAAAAAGCCATCCGGCTCTCCATGAAAAGTGTTGAATCGGGAGGAGGCCCTTTTGGCGCGGTGATTGTAAAAGACGGGAAAGAGGTCGCATCGGGTGTCAATCAAGTGACGAAAAAGACCGACCCGACCGCCCATGCCGAAGTGACCGCGATCCGGAATGCAGCGAAAAAACGCAAAGATTTCAATCTCGCAGGTTGCGAAATATATACGTCTTGCGAACCTTGTCCCATGTGCCTGTCGGCGATTTATTGGGCAAGAATCGATAAGATTTATTACGCCAACACGAAAACAGACGCCCAAAAGATTGGGTTCGACGATTCGTTCATTTACCGTCAATTGGGGTTGCCGGAAGAAAAACGCGCCATTCCGGTGGTGCAATTGTTACGGAACGAAGCCATAAAAGCTTT
>JAISKG010000086.1 GCA_031261015.1 Dysgonamonadaceae bacterium
CAATGCTGATGTCGCTGTAGCCCGAAAAATCGCAATAAATCTGTGCACTGTAGCCAATTACCGCCATCAATCCCTCAAAACCGGAATAATGCAAAGGATCTTCAAACACCCAATTGTTGTATTGCGCCAAATAATCAGCAAAAACCGCTTTTTTTACGAGGCCGAGGATGACCAACCATAATCCGCCGTAAATCATTTCTTTAGAAATAATTTTGCGGTCTTGGATCTGCGGGAAAAAGCGATCGGCTCGCATGATTGGTCCAGCCAAAATCAACGGGAAAAAAGAAATATAGAAGAGGTATTGCAGCAGCGAATCGGTTGGTTTGACTTTATTTCGATACACATCTACCACATAACTAATGCTTTGGAAAGTGTAAAACGAAATTCCGATCGGAAGGAAAATATCCATCGGCTGGAAATTTCCGGCAAACAGATCGTTCCAAGTATGAAGGAAGAAATTGGTGTATTTGAAATACGATAAAATACTCAAACTGAGTAAAATAGAAATCGTCACATACAATTTCCTCTTTTTCTTCGATTGACAATGATAGAGTTGACGCGCCAGAAAAAAGTCGTAAACCGCTGTGATGGGCAGAAGTAAGAAAACCCATCCGTTGTTTTGATAATAGAAAAATAAACTGAACGCGGCGACATATACCATCATTTGGACTTTACGATGATGGAGTAGGGTATAAATCAAAATGAATCCCAAGAATAACATCCAGAACGTGCCGGAAGTAAACAGAAGCGGTTCGCCCGCTTGCCGGTGAAATAAGGCCGTAATCCCGTCTATAAAATCGTGTAAATAATTCATTTCGTTTATTTAAGTGGTTGTAATAAAACGGTTTTCCCGGTAGAAGGCGCATCTTTGGCCGGCATTTTCATAAGGATGCGATGGCGGATGCTGTCGTTCATCCAAACGGCCACGCTGTCCATCCACATGGCAGCCGAAGCGTAAGTCGGGTGCGCGCCGTCGGATTTTCGCTGGTATTTCAATCGTTTAGATGGGAAAAAACGGTGTGCGCCGGCGTTGTCACAATAAATCCGGTTGATACCGGCGTCTTCTTTCCAGTTGGGCGGCCCGATCCAGACGTAAGGCGTGGAGCCAAGCGTGCGCAAAATCGTTTTCACATAACGGTCACGATTCTCCAAGTCTTTGACAAACAATTCGTTTCCGCCCATGCAAATCATGATGTAGGTGGGATGAAATTCGTTAATGAAGCGAACCAGCGTGTCTTTGTGCTCTGCCCAGACTTTCGACGAGGAGCTGTACCAGATCACATTCAGCAATTCGTGGTGATTGGCGGCGGCGTATTGCTTCATGCGCCGGCTCAGTCCTTCGAGCATCGAATCGCCGAAAAACAGGATGCGTTGCGAAGTCGTATCGCAAATGATTGGATCTTTTTGACTATCAATTGCTTGTTGAATAGTAGGAACTGTTGGACCTTTCTTGAAATAACCGGCAATATCCGTTTTTTCGAGTGTCACGCCTGCTATTGTTAACTCTTTGTCGTAGAAGGAGTACCACGAGATGAAAATAGCGGGGAGAGCTAATATTGTGATTAACTTAAGATAGAGGAGTAATTCGGAGGTTTTTTGTTTCATTATTTAATTGCATTGTGTTCATAATTGGTTGCATTTAATTTGGGGTGCAAAGTTATAAAAAATCCTTATCATGGAAATATTTTTGTGTCGGAATTTGTCTATCCAACAAAAGGAACATTATCTTTGCAATCCTAAGGAATGAAAATTTTATATAACTTTGTAGCCAAAATTCATTTCCAATGAAGAAAAACTTATGCTTATTCTTTGCTCTATTTGCATCGTTAAGTGCATTTTCACAAGACAGCAAGGTGATTGAATCCATTTTTAAGACCCAATACGAGTTATCTATTGAAAATGTGGCTAAAAATCTCGAAAAAAACGGATTTACTCTATTGAGTCATCCTGCTCTGGCAGAACTTTCTTACTCTGCGAGGGACGGCAGTTATTTTGCTATGTACAGTAAGAATGATACAGTGGATGTAATCGTAATATTGTATCCGTTTTCAGGCAAGATAGGTTTTCAAAAAAGTAGAAATTCAGCAGAAATTTTCTACATTAAATCTTCCTATTCAAATACTTACAAGATCCATTGGATCTATAACAGACCTTGTGGCATTAATACGCTTGTGGATACTTACGATGCTTATATCCACTTAATTACCAAAGGAGTTAGTGCAACAAAAATTGAAGAGATCGCGCCGGGGCTTACTTCTATTTATACAACGGAAGGTAATTTCGAGGTGAATGCTTTGGATGGCAACGTGCATATTAGCTACGAACAAGCAAGACAGGGAATTGAAAATGAACCGAATCCGGAAGATGACTATGAATTTATCACCAATGAATTTAAAATAGTGAACGGAAGAATTTCCGATAAAGAAATTTACGGCGCATTTATAGATTGGTATAGTTCCTTAGAATACCATTTTTATGAGATAGCAAATTGGCAGGTCAGCAAGGTTAGATTCAACGGGAACAAACAAATTTATGCAATAA
>JAISKG010000051.1 GCA_031261015.1 Dysgonamonadaceae bacterium
TCCTTACTCCGGGCAAAAAATACATCGCGACGATTTACGCGGATGGCAAAGATGCACATTACAAAACGAATCCGCAGGCTTACACCATCACAAAAATGGAAGTGACGAGCAAATCGAAATTGAAACAAGTGTCTGCTCCGGGTGGCGGATATGCTATCAGTATCGTTGAAGTAACAGACAAAGCGCAAAGCAAAGGATTGAAGAAATTATAGGCTAAATTATTAGGTTATCAAAACGCCCCGATTTTCATAATGCAATCCTCAAAATTATCGGGATGTAAAGATTTGTTTTTCAATTTGGAACGATAAGTATAAACCGTCGTTATCGAATAACGTAAGAAAGTGGCGATTTTGGCGCTGTCGTTAATTCCCAAACGAATCAATGCGTAAATACGTAATTCGGTATTGAGTAATTCGCTTGGTTTGGGAACTTGTTTTTCTTCTTCGGAGAATAATGCGTTAAAATCCGATATGAAAGTGGGATAAATCCGCAAAAAGGTTTCATCAAAATTGGTGTAGAATCCACTCAATTCATCTTCAATAAATTGGGTGGATTTAAGTGATCTGAACAATTCTTCCATTTTCCCGCTACTCGCAATCTTGTTCAGTCCCCGGCGGTAATTATCTAATTTTTCGATATAATGGGAACATAAATCGATGAATTTACCCAGATAGGCCTCTTTTACTCGGTTGATTTCCGTTAATTTATGATTGACTGCCTGAAGTTTACCGTTCAGTTCATGCAGTTTTATATTTGATTCCTGCAAATCGGTATTCAACTCGTTCAATTTCACATTGGTACGGTATAATTCCTTACGGATGCGGGCAATGCGTTTCATTTGCCGGTAAACGTAAACCATGGCTGCAATCAGAAACAAAGAAAGTAAACTGACGATAATCAAGTATTTTTTCAACTCCGCTTTCTGCTTTGCCGCTTTTTGTTGATAGGTAAAATCAATAATCGGAAAAACTTTCGAAATTTCAAAAGTGCGAAAACGGGCATTGCAAAAAATGGCATCATCCATCGAATATTTGATACAATTATAGGCTTTGTCTATATTCCCTTTTTCGTATAAAAGAAATGCCAGCGACATCATGGAAGCATTTTCTTTAACCGCATTTCGAATATCGCAGATGGCGGACAAAGCATAGTGTTTTATTTGCTCGTCGATATTCCCTTCTTCTTTGTAAATTCCAGCCAACACATTTTCTGAAATCGCCCGGTCATGGTTTTCTTCCGGAGAATCAGCCAATAATTTAATAATCAGTTGCTTGGATTCTTCCGTTCGATTCTCGTCCCTCAATTTTTCCGCAGACAATATAGCATAGTCCCGCGAATTTCGGGGGACTAATTGCAACAAGGAATCGCGATACAAATTACCGACAGTATAATAGTGATTTTTTTTGTCATCTCCCGCATAATAGCGGTAGATGCGTTTGTACGATTCATAATAATTGGCCAGCAACGCCTTCGGTAAATGGTCGAATTGGATTCTGTCGAGATCGTCCAGCGCTTGAACGGATTCAAGAAAATAGCCTCTTATCCAGTATGAAAAGGACATATTCAACTTTGTGGTATAAATATATTCGATGTTTTGCAGTTTTTCGGCAAGTTTCAAATTGAGTTCCAAATAGTAAACGGCAGAATCAACTTTGAACGAATTGTATTCTTGAAATAACCGGTTGTAAATGGAGTATCGCTGACCATCCGTCAAATCGGAAATTTCAAGCATTTTCTTGATGTCATTGATACGCTGCTCTTTTTCAAGCGTATATTGTTTTCCGGTACTCATTACCTGAAACAATACCTGAAATATTGAATCCATCTCCGTTTTTGCGGATAAGCCGTTCGCGATGAACATTAATAATAAGAATAACAGGACGTGTTTTTTCATACCATATATTTTTCAAATCGGGACAAAGATAGAAAAATTATTTAAAACGGTCGATAATCCTTTGAAAAAAACAAGACCAGAAATCCAAGAAAAAGTTATACCTTTGTCCTAAATTTCAAATCATGGCTGTATATTTGCAAGTTTCTTCCCTGACCAAATCTTTTGGTGACCTGCTGTTGTTCTCCGATATTTCTTTGGGTATATCCGAGGGGCAACGCATCGGTTTAATTGCCCGGAACGGTGCGGGAAAAACAACCCTACTCAATATTATTGCCGGAAAAGAAAATTATGATTCCGGTGAAGTAATTTTCCGTCGCGGTTTGCGGGTCGGGTACTTGGATCAAAATCCCCAATATCCGGCAGGATTGACGGTTTTGCAAGCTTGTTTCCACTCCGAAAGCGAAGTTGTGAAAACGATTGCCGAATACGAACAGGCTTTGGCTTCTGAAAATAACGCCCGATTGGATGAGTTGTTGGTGCGGATGGATCATTTGAAAGCTTGGGATTATGAACAACGCGCCAAACAAATTCTTTCCCGCCTCAAAATCACCGACTTCAATCAGAAAACAGAAGAATTATCCGGCGGACAACTCAAACGGGTGGCTTTGGCCAATGTGCTGATTGCCGAACCGGATTTTTTGATTCTCGACGAACCGACCAATCACCTCGACTTGGAAATGACCGAGTGGTTGGAAGATGAGTTAAGCCACTCTCGAACAACCCTTTTAATGGTTACCCACGACCGCTATTTCTTAGACCGCGTTTGTTCTGAAATCATAGAAATAGACAACCGGCAACTTTACCAATACAAAGGAAATTACAATTATTATCTCGAAAAAAGGCAGGAACGCATTGATACACAAAATACCGAATTGGATCGTGCGAACAATCTGTTCCGCAAAGAATTGGAATGGATGCGCCGTCAGCCGCAGGCACGCGCCACCAAGGCCAAAGCCCGGATTGACGGCTTCTACGAGTTGGAGAAAAAACTACAGCAGGAAAGGTCAACCGGCAATGTAAA
>JAISKG010000091.1 GCA_031261015.1 Dysgonamonadaceae bacterium
CAGGAAAAAATCCGGATATTCCGGTTGATTTTGAAGATATTACGCCTTTCCTTCGGGAAAATATCCAAGAGGAACCGGAAATGTACGTGGCTCTGTATGCCGACGAATCCATTCCTTACGCCGAAGTGGTCAAAATCTTGGATTTAGCCAATCAAAATGATTTCAAAATGATTTTAGTTACTCGCCCCAAATGAAAATAACGAAAGAAAAACTCATCGGAGGAATTGTGGCTGCCATTTGCTGCGGGCTGCTTTTTTTGTTATTATATTCTTCTGTGATTAAAACAATTATTAAACCGAAAGAACAAAAAACGCTCGTTCATTTCGGAACCATTGATCCGGAAACCGGCACTTTTGAACCGCGGCCGGAAAACAATCTTGCGTCAGCTGGAAATCCTGAGCCTGCCGGAGCGTCTGCTCCCGCGCCTCCTCCTAATCCCCAGCAGATACATCCCAAGCCTACGCCGGCCAAGCCTTCCGCTCCGCCGGTGATTACGCAAAACAGGGATAAAACGGCGGCTGTTTCCAATGCGGAAGCCGAACGGGAAAAACAGGAACAAGCGCGGAAGAAAGCGGAAGAGGAACGGCAAAAAGCGGCGATCAACCAGCAGGCAGCAAACGCTTTCGGTTCGGGTGGTCAGGGAAATTCGTCCGGAAATGGAACCGACAGTTCTTCCGGAAATTCGGGAAGTTACGGCACAGTCAGTTTGTCCGGCCGCACTTTAGGCTCCGGCGGCTTACCTTTACCCGCTTATTCTCAGCAGGAAGAAGGGCGGATTGTTGTGAATATCACCGTCAATCCGCAAGGTAAAGTCGTTTTAGTCGCCATCGGCCGGGGAACGACCATCACCGACGCAACGATGCGCCAAGCAGCCTTGGATGCCGCTCGAAAAGCTACGTTCAACGTGATCAGTGGAACGGAAAATCAATCAGGAAGTATTACTTATAATTATAAATTAAATTAACCATGAAAAAAGTATTCGTATTTATAGCTGAAGGTTTTGAAGAAACAGAAGCCATTGCCACGATCGACGTGCTGCGACGCGGCGGCTTACACGTCACAACCGTTTCCATATCGGAAGATTATTTAGTAACCGGCGCACATCAAATTACTGTATTGGTCGATGAAAAATTTTCCACAACGGATTTTTCGGATGGCGAACTCTTGGTTCTTCCCGGCGGCCAGCCCGGAGCTGATAACTTAAACAGTCACATCGATCTGAAACGCTTGATACGACAATATTATTCCGCAGGGAAAAAAATTGCCGCCATTTGCGCCGCGCCTCTGGTATTCGGTGGCTTAGGCTTATTGAACGGCAAAAAAGCCACTGCTTATCCTGGTTACGAAGACCGCTTGGAAGGCGCAACCGTGCTTGAACAACCCGTTGTTGAAGACGGCCAAATCATCACCGGACGTGGCCCCGGATTTGCTTTGCAATTCGGCGTAGCTCTCGTCAAAGCTTTGCAGGGAAAGAAAATAGCTGATCAAGTTGCCAACGGATTATTGTTGAATCAATAAGTTTTGTACGAACTCATTACGATCATCGGGCCAACTGCTTCCGGCAAAACGACTTTTGCCGCCGCATTGGCTCATGCCTTGAACACGGAAATCATTAGCGCGGATTCGCGCCAAGTATATCGCGGCATGACGATCGGAACCGGCAAAGACTTAGGTGATTACGTAGTGGACGGAACAGTCGTGCCTTACCATTTGATCGATATTTGCGAACCGGGAGAAAAATACAATTTGTTCGCTTTCCAGCATGATTTTCACCAAGCCTTCGCTTCGATTAGAGCGCAAGGGAAAATGCCGATCCTTTGCGGTGGAACAGGCTTGTACGTCGAATCTGTTTTGAAAGGCTATAAATTGTTGGATGTTCCGGAAAATCCGGCTTTACGAAAAAATCTTCAAAGCAAAACGCTCGATGAATTGACGGACATTCTCTGCTCGTACAAAGTTTTACACAATAAAACCGAAGTCGATTCCGCCCAGCGAGCTATCCGTGCGATCGAAATTGAAGAATATTACCGCACGCAAGAACCTGATCAAAGGGATTTTGAGCCAATTAACAGTTTGATCATCGGTATCGACATCGACCGCGAATTGCGACGCGAAAAAATCAGCCGTAGATTGCAAGAGCGTTTGGAAAACGGAATGTTGAATGAAGTGCAAACTTTATTGGATTCCGGCGTTTCCGCCGAAGATTTAATTTATTACGGATTGGAATACAAATATTTAACGCTCCATTTAATCGGTCAATTGACTTACAAAGAAATGTACGAACAATTGGAAATTGCCATTCATCAATTCGCCAAACGGCAAATGACCTGGTTTCGAGGCATGGAACGCAGAGGTTTTCGCATTCACTGGTTAGATGCGCTTATGCCGACCGGCGACAAAGTTGCTTGGGTTCTCCGACACTATCAACAAGCCGGTCAGAACTAAAGTGGCATTCAAAAGCAACAATTCGTAACCCATCGTATAACGCACCGTTCGCATTAAAAAGAAATTTAACAAGAAACAAATTACCGGCGAAAGCAGACAAATAAACGGCACATAACGATCGTCGGTTTTCCGCTTGAACAAAATTCCGAATGCAAACAATCCTAACAGAGGACCATACGTATAAGAAGCAATCATATAGATAGCGTCTATCACGCTCGTGCTGTTGATTAATCTAAACAACAACATGATGCCGATAAAAACGACGGAAATAATCCAATGTACGCTTAAACGGATTTTTTTTGCTCGTTTTTCCGAATATTGAGAAATAGACAATAAATCTACGCAAACGGAAGTAGTTAAGCCGGTTAAGGCAGAATCAGCACTGGCAAAGGTGACTGCAATAATGCCAACGGTGAAAAAAATCGTAGCCGAAAGTCCCAATACATTGTTCGCAATCAAAGTCGGCAACAAAGCATCGCCGTCTAAAGCGCCTTTGGCCGTCAAAGGAAGCGCCAAAGAATGAGCCGAATAATAATTCAGCAGTAAAATTCCCAGACAGAGGAACAAAAAATTTACCGGAATAAAAAACAGACTGTACGTACACACATTTTTTTGTGCCGCCTTCAGATTCTTGCAAGAGATATTTTTTTGCATCATTTCCTGATCAATGCCCGTCATGGCAATCGTCACAAAGCATCCGCTGATAAATTGCTTGAAGAAATTTTGCTTGGTATGCCAATCGTCGAAAACGAACATTTGCGTATGTTCGCTGTGCCGGATCGTACTCACTATTCCCGAAAAATCCAAGTTTAATCCTTTGGCTACCTGCCAGATAATGATAACGAGAGCCGTGAGCAAGCACAATGTCTGTAGCAAATCCGTCCACACGATGGCGCGCACACCGCTTTTGTGCGTATAAAGCCAGATCATCAGCAGGAATCCGGCGGCCGTGACAACAAACGGAACACCCCAAGCCTCGAACACATAAGTCTGCAAAATCCAGACCGCTACGTATAACCGAACCGAAGCTCCCACCGTTCGCGACAACAGGAAAAAACCCGCGCCGGTCTTGTACGCATTTTTCCCTATCCTGTTCTGCAAATAGGTATAAATGCTCGTTAATTGCAATTTGTAATAGATTGGCAGCAAGACAAATGCAATCACCGCATAGCCCAGCACAAATCCGAAAACCATTTGCATATAAGTCATATCCGTGCTGCCTGCCCATCCCGGAACCGACACAAAAGTCACGCCCGACAGCGACGAGCCGATCATCCCGATCGCAACGATGTACCAAGGCGACTGCCGGTTGCCGAGAAAAAACGCCGCATTGCCCGAATGTTTTTTCCCGACGAAGTAGGAAATTGACCATAAGATGCCGAAATAGAGGAGGATGATTAAGAGGATAACTGTGCCGTTCATCGCATTTAAAATTTACCAAATTGACAAACGTAGGGGCGAAAAATTTTTCGCCCCTACCATATTTGCTCAAAAATAATTTTATTTAACTACTTTGATTGCCTTTTCACCTTCCGGCGTTTTCACCTTCACAATATAAATGCCTGCATTCAATTGATTGACCGGAATTTGATTGTCGATCAACGTTTGCGAAGCTATTACCTGTTGGCCGGAAATTGTATAAATTGCGATGTTTTGAACCGGAAGCGAAGAATGAATTGTCAACAAGTCATTCTGAATCGAAGCGGAAACCGGCGAAATACGCAAATCCGATAAGCCGTCATCGACAATTTCCTTCGCCCAACGGTCGGATGCGCCGGTAATAATTTCCTGCTTGCCTTCAGCGACATAAGCCACCACTTCCAATTTATTTAAATTAACGGGAATGCTGCGATAATCCGCTGGAATCACGTAAGTATAGCGTTTCGTTACGAAAGTTCCGGCAGCAGTTGTTGAGATCACGTCGCCCCATTGTCCCGTCAGGAAATCCCGCAACATGTGGTTGTGCTGGTATTTTTGATTATTTCCCATAGCAGGATAATACGAGCTTGCCCCGGTTTGCGGGCCAATGATACTGTCTTGTAACAAAGCAACATTCAAGCGATTAACAGCCGATCCTTGGGCAGTGTAGTACATTTCCACATCGACGGTCAATATACGCTCGGCCTCATTGATATTGGCTTTTACTGCCATATTGACATACGACGATTCTTTCATTATTTGCGTAGCGTAAGTTGTCCATTTCCCGCGGTCGCTTGTAGCAGTCGCTCCCCCACTGAAAACGTGACGGTTGACTGTAGCTGCCGGATAACCTTCCAAGCCGGTTTGGGCAGCCAGCGCATCGCCCCATTGCGTACGGAAATCAGGATCGCCCGTATTAGGCCATGCATATCCGCCTTGATGAACATTGACGGCAACCACTCGTTCGGGATAAGCGGCTATAATCGTATTCACACGCTTGTGTCCATCCGGGCAATACGTACAATAGATTCCGGTATATTCTTCAATCACAACATTTTTATTACTCGGATCGGTCGTTAGCATCGTCGGTTGTGTAGGCGCTTTCCATGCTTTAATCACTGCGGTTTGCGTATTGTCGGATGGATCCTCATCGGCCTTGCCATTGACTTTCTCTACCGCAACAACCAAAGGATATTGCTCGCCGGCTACTTTCGCAAAAGTAATATCGGGAAAAGTAAAATTATAACTGCCGTTAGCCGGAATATTCAGGTCTGTAAAAGTTTTAGTCACTTTCGCATTCGTTCCGATCTGATAAGAAATTTCCAATGAAGTCACCGGATTGACGGCAACATTCAGTACACTTCCGTTGATCGTCAACGCTTCATTCACATCCAAAGCCGAGAAGGGGACAGACAAAGAATTAAAATTCACATCTTCCTGCGGCAATTGATCTCCTTCGACAATACCAATGATACACAGATTGCTAAATCCTTGTTGTCCGAGATGATCCCAACTGCTCCAAGTAGAAGAAGTGCTCGCCTTGGTGCGAATCAAATCGCCGTTGGCGTCGGCCGACGGAGAATCGTCCAAACCGATGGAATAAAAATTGGTTCCGGTTCCTCCCCTGTACGTATATCCAATGTATAAATCTTCATTCGCTTGGATGGTGTAAGCTGTTCCTAATGGAATTGTATTCCATTGACTGGTCGCAAAAGTAACATCTTGCGTATAAAGGGCATTGCCTGTTAAACTGTTGCGAATCACCACACTCCCATTTGTCGCGGAAGATTGACCGAAGCCTACCATAATTTTAGTCAAGCGATTTCCAGCGTATTTTTTAGCTATTTCTTTAGGAATGAAAATAGCTACTTCTACATCTTTACTCGCTCCGGCTCCTAAAGAAAGGTCCAAGTTATCTGTACAATACCTTAATTGAACGGAATTGTCGAGAGAAGCCAATTGACTGATTGGAGCTACTCTGTCCAAAGGAACAGACTGCAAAGCTGTTTGGGCGTATGTAAATCCCGCCGTGAGCAGGCCTACATAAATCAAAAATAATTTCTTTTTCATTGTATTTTAATAATTTAATGTTATCGAACTATATATTTGTTGCTTTGAATCGTTTTTCCGTTTTCCGTCAGGGTATAAATATAAATTCCTTGAGGAGTTTCGGGAAGAACAATTTGACCGGTATTGGGATCCAAAGGCAAAGTCGCTACCAATTTTCCCAACAGATCGTAGATTTGCAATTGCCGCGTTGCTGTC
>JAISKG010000171.1 GCA_031261015.1 Dysgonamonadaceae bacterium
TCCGCTGATAAATAGTACCGATATGCTGGTTTGCGGCGAAGATTTGGGCATGATTCCGAAATCGGTTCCCGAAGTGATGAATCAGTTACAAATCTTGAGTTTGGAGATTGAACGGATGCCAAAATCGCCGGAAATGGAATTTGGGCAACTGCGCTATAATCCTTATCTGTCGGTTTGTACGACTTCTACGCACGACATGTCCACGATTCGCGGCTGGTGGAGAGAAAATCGCGACAAAACACAACGGTATTACAACTGGGTGTTGCAACGAGGCGGTGCGGCTCCCGAAGATTGTACGCCCGAATTGTGCCAGCATATTGTTTACAATCACTTGGCATCGGGTTCTATGCTCTGTATCATTCCGTTGCAGGATTGGTTGTCGATTGACGACACTTTGCGTTATCCCGACGCCGACGCTGAACGAATCAATGTTCCGGCTAATTCCCGTCATTATTGGAGGTACCGTATGCACCTCTCTATCGAGGATTTGCTGAAAGCCGACGAATTAAACGATAAAATACGGGAACTTATTGCTGCATCTTACAGACGCCATTGAAAATGGCTCCCGATTCGATGTCCAGGAATTTGGTAATGATCTCGCCCGTGAGGTTCACCTGATGTTTCAGGCTTACCGTTTCCTGGACTTCGATATTTCCTCTGATTTTTCCCATGAGATCGGCGTTGTTGCAATAGATATTGCCGATCACTTCCGCATCGGGGCCAACAATCACTTTTCCTGCGCAATCGATTGTGCCTTCCACTCTTCCGTCGATACGGAAATCTTCTTCAGCCTTGATGTCGCCTTTAATAATTGTGCCGGCGGTAATTACGTTGTGGGCGCTACCGGCGGGGGCGATGTTTTTGTTTTTGAGCATATTTCATTAGTTTTTCCACACAAAAGTACGGGAAATTTTTCAAAAAGTGAGCGTTGGGAAGGGGATTTTTTGTCTTGTCCTAAAATAGATTTAATTGAGGGATAAAACCAAGCGGTATTGCTACCCAGCAATACCGCTCCATAAAAAACACTGGAAAGAATTAAAACTTAACTATCTTTTAATAATTGATTTCACATATCGTTGTTGATCGGTAGTAATCACCAGTAAATATACACCCGAAGTCATTCCCTGTAACGAGATCGTTTGCGGATGCGTATTGCTTGGTGTATAAGCGCTGACAAACCGGCCGGTCGTATCCAAGATTTGGATGGAACGGATCGTGACCTGATCGGGCACGGCGATCGTCAGTTGATCGCTGACGGGATTCGGATACACTTGTATCTCCTGACTGCTAACGACAGGCTCCATGATTCCGACCGATTCCACGACCACTAACACGGCTACATTGCTTCGCGTAAAAGTATCGCCTTTCGTCACCACACAATAGTATTCGGTGCCGGTTTGTGACAAGGCAACGTTGGATAACGTGATGGACGTTCCGGTTTTTCCACTCATGATTTTACCGTTTTCGTACCATTGGTAAGTCACTCCGCTATCTTCTACCTTGATGCTGAACGTGGCTTCTTTTCCTTTCTGAACAAGCTGGCCTTGAGGTTGTTCTATGATACGAGGCCCGCTTACTTCCGGTCCGTGAGTCCCGCAAGATTCTCCGATCGTCAATTCAGTGAAATTAGGAGCCGGATACAGATTGCTGGTGAAGCGGAAAGCCACCACGTCGCCTTTCTTCGCTCCGGTAAGCGTATGTTTCAATGTGGAAGTAATGGAGTAACAAGGTTTATTGCCCGTTCCGGAAGAATGGTTCAAATCGTAGCAAAATTCAACATACTGATAATTGGTGAAACCTGTTTTCGGAGTATAGGTAATTGTCGGATCTTCTTCTTCCGAATTAATGGCGTAGGTGTACCATTGCGTTTCGCCGGTGCACATCGTGGCTACAGGCTTCACTTTCAAGGTCATCTGATCTGAAGCTTTGCCGCCTTTATCGTCGGTGACAGTCAATTCAAAGCGATAAGTTCCGGGAGATAGATTGCTGACTTTCAGATTTTTAGTATTTGCATCGGCCAATTGAATTTGAGTCGATCCGGAGATTTGCTGCCATTGATAACTTGCAATCGTTCCGTCGGAATCGGTTCCGCTGCCATAAAGCGTGATTGTTGTTTGCGGAAGATTGATTTCCTTATCGCCGCCGGCGTTGGCTACCGGTAATTTATTACCGTTCGGATGAACTGTGACTTTCACCGTAGCCGAAGCGGAATTGCCACTGTTGTCGGTAGCAGTAAACCGGAATGTATAAACTCCAATGTATAAATTCCAGATCGAAACTGTGTTTTCGGTAGAATTGAGCAGGGTGGCCGGCGCCGGTCCTCCTACTTGGTCCCACTTGCGGCTGACTACCGTACCGTCGGGATCGACAGCCGATCCGGTCAAACTAATATTGACTTGCGGCAGGGAAATAGACTTGTCTGCTCCGGCATTGACAATCGGCGGGCGGTTGTAATTGGTGTTGCAAGCGCCTCCTACGATGTAACTCATTGTTCCGCTAACTCGCTGTCCTACACCATTTTTTCCATATACAAAATACCATTCTACCTTGTCGCCATCGGAAGCTTTGAACGTGAAAGAGGAAGAGTTTCCTGCTTTTTTCATGCGGACCCCTGTGACATTGCCATTATTGATGCTGTAATTAATATCCGCCCATTCGGAATACGGATTTTGCGGTTCGGGAATAAATTCGATCGTTTGGAAGGGATTTCCGGCTTTGATGGAATACACAAAGTCTTTATTTACAGAATCATCGATTCCTGAGCAAACCGTTTTGACTTGGAATTGCGCCGTGGCGGGTTTCGATTGTTTGCCTTGATTGTCTGTGGCAATGGCTTTTACCGTATATTGCCCTGCATTTAATGTATTTGTCCAATAAGAGTAGGGAGAGTTCGCTTTGGACTGTACCAGCTTGTCGTTCAGGTAAAAATCGACTTTCGCAACGCTACCGTCCTTATCGGTAGCTGTAGCCACCAAAGTAACGTAATCGCCAATGAAATAAATGTCATTATCTTTCGGATCAGTTAAATAAAGTACCGGCGAGATATTGCCGACCGTGATCGTAACCATGTCCGAATTGGCTGTAATTCCGGAATTATCGGTAGCGATGGCGTAAATTTCATACGTGTTTTCCTGAGCATTGGAATACGTATAAGTGTATTCGTTGTTGCTGCCGGCTGTTGCATTCACCAAAGTTCCGTTAATGTTGAATTTGACCGAAGCAATGCTGCCGTCTCTATCTGTAGCGGTCGCTTTCAAAACGATATTGCTTCCGATGGAGAAATTTTTATCGTCTTCGGGAGCCGTTATTTTCACCGAAGGCGGAATGCCTTGCGAAAGTGTATGCACGGAACCGAAGGAATTTCCATCCACATAAAAATAACCAAGCGGAGTCTCGTTTTTATAAACGGTAAAAGGTTTCCGTTGATTCGATACGTTGTAAACGCAATAAGTATATTGTCCCGTTGTGGAATTGTAAAAGACCGAACTGTTGGCCGTATTGATATGGTAATCCCAGCAGATACGCCCGAGTTGCTTGTTGCTGTGCATGAAATGATAGGTTACCCCACTTTCCCATTGATCGTTGGCGCGCGCATCGGATTTATTCCAAAGATCTTCAAACCAATCAATCGACCAATCGGGATTGAACATTGAAGCGTAACGCATGGCTTCCGACATCCATTGCGCATCCCATTTGTTGCGATCGGTAAAGGCTACACGGTCAGGATTAGCGTAAACCGGATTGGATGAATTACTTAATAGATAATTAAATTCCGTTTGCGCAGCGCTGAAATCTTTCACTAAATAGTAGGACGACGGCAAAACGGGCATATATTGAATCCCATGAACCAAAATCGGTTCGGCGCCGAAATAAGTCACATATTGCAATTGATTACTCCATGTAATACAGGAGATTTTGCCCGCAGGCCCGAAAGCGGCCGGGAAATTTTTGTGGCTGCGGTCGAACCAATATTCGTTGACGGCGGCTCCTTCGGTCACGTAGCCGAATACGCCGGCGGCTAAGACCTGGTCGTCTTGCAAAGTACTTCCCAATTGAACAACTCCGCTCCACGACATCATCGCTTCGGAACTGGATTCCTGATTTTGACCGAACATATCGCTGTTGTCGTATCCGCCGCAAGCCCACGAGTGGCCTTCCCAAATATCCAGTGTCCGGAAAAGCGGAAGCATGGTCGTTTGGCGATCCCAATTGGCGTATTCTTGAGCGACTAATTTTGCCATTCCAGCATATTCCTGCATGAATTTTTTATCGTACAAACTCAAAATCGAATACGCATACACGTAATATCCGTAATGAAAATGGTGGTCGTTGAAACGGTGCGAACCAAATCCGCAATTGAATCCGATAAGTGCCGACATTTCCGGCGTATAACCAAAATATTTGGATTGTTCACCTTGGCTGTAAGAAAAAAAGTCGATCAGTTCCGCACGAAGCCGGTCTTCCATTGTTTTGGCGCAAGGCAATTTCATTTCTTTGGCTAACACCAAATTGCGGGCAAACATCGCCACTTGTTTTCCGCCGGCGTAAGTTTCCTCGTTGAACGGCCATTCCCAATAACTAAAGTTATTCAGATAATCAGTCAACCGTTTGGTTTTGAATCCTTTGGGATCGCTGCTTTCATTGGGGATCGGCAGTTGGCTCAATGCGCCGTTGAACGTATAAGTAATCTGGAAGCTGTTGCCCGTGGCGCATTTCAATTTTCCGCGCGCCGTCGTGTATTCCAGTCCGCTGTCGAAAGTGAAATTCAGTTGCGTATTATTATAGTGGTGAGGAATCCAGCCTTGGATGGTTTTCTTTTCTGTGCCTTTCAGGGCTTGCGTAGTGATGTCCCATTGCGTGAGTACTTTACCGGTTTCCTTGTTGTAGTTCCAAGTCACTTTGGTGTCCCGAGGAATTGCGTAAGCATATTTGTAGAAATACGATAAATTGCTGGCTTGAGGCAAAGCAGCTACAATCACGTAGGTATCCGAACCGGAGAAAGTGACTGTGAGCGTATTGTTTGCGTAAGAAAAAGTCGTTCCGTTCGGCGCGAAAATTCCGTAATTGCGGTTTTTCCATTTCAAACCGACATGGTCGCCGGTATAAGGCATGGATTGTGTGGTGTTTTGATCGTTGAAGAATGTGGCTCCTCCAGCAACGGCAAGCGTTGCGCTACTCATGGATTTCATTTCTACCCACATCCAGGGAAGTCCGTGACCGATAGTCACATCCATATATTTGGACGAAGATTCGATGATCCGGAATTGGATCGTGTAGTCGCTCCACGATTTCATGCGTTGTTCGGTGGGTTTGAAATTCGGCGAGGAAAGCAACAATCCGTCGGGACTTTCAATAAACATGGTTTCGTTGTAACCGCCCATCAAATTTGTCCATGTATCGGCATAGTGCATGGCGATACCGGTCGGTTCCACAGTAAAGTTCAGCGGCTGTGCCCATAAATTGTAACCGTGTGTACGCTTCACATTATTATGGTATAACAAAGCTGACCACCAATCGTTGGTGGGGTAGGGTTTCGGCGTCTCCGGAAGGACATATAAAGGAGTTTGGGATGTCCATTCCAAAACATTGACAATATCACCGGCCCAATATTCGGTTTCGTGACTGGGAATAGAGGAAGCATAACTTCCGGCTCCCACTTGTACGGCTGTCTGCGCACTCGCCGAAAAGGCAAAGAAGAGTGCGATGCAGAATACACAAAATAGATTGAATAGTGTTTTCATCTGGCTATAAAAAAAGTGTTAACTAAATCGTTGCCAAAAGTAACAATAAATTTAATTAACACCCTTTTTTTCGACTACGCAAAACTACTCAAACGGCACTTTTTGACTACTCACTTACTACTCAAACGGCACTTTTTGCAAACTTTAACTATTTTCGGGACGCAATTTTCGTACGATGGCGCCTGTTCGCCACAATTCGCTCTCGCGAAGTTGTTTCAATTCGGCGGCCAATCCTTCGCGGTAATCG
>JAISKG010000103.1 GCA_031261015.1 Dysgonamonadaceae bacterium
GTTAGTTGATACTTATTATAACTGGCAATGGGGATTAAAAAATACCGGACAAAACGGCGGTGTCGCAGGCGTTGATATTAAGATAGAATCCGTCTGGTCAATCAGGCAAGGCAACAGTAATATTAAAATTGCAGTAATAGACCACGGAGTGGATTTAACACATCCGGATTTACAAGCTAACTTGCTATCCGGCTATGACGCATCCGGAAACAATTCCGGCGGAGCTCCGGTGTTGAGTTATGGAGGTAAGGATTATCATGGAACTGCTTGTGCCGGTATAATAGCGGCGATAAAAGATAATAATGAGGGAATTGCAGGTATAGCTCCTAACTGTAAAATTATACCTGTACACGCTGTTAATAGCAGTGGATTTATTGATAAAGATCTCGTAGCAAATTCAATTCAATGGGCATGGCAAAATGGAGCAGATGTGATGAGCCTTTCCTGGAGTAGCGTGAGCGAATATACTCCGCTCACCAATGCTATCAATACAGCTGTTGCTCAAGGTCGAAACGGTAAGGGCTGCATACTTGTGTTTTCTACGGGTAATAACAGTGTGTCGGAAGTTCATTTTCCTGCAAAATTACCGAATGTCATTGCTGTGGGTTCTGCTGACAGATATGGCGACAGAGCATCCTCTTCCAATTATGGATCGGCCTTAAACGTGGTTGCTCCGGGCGTGGGTATTTATACTACCGATTTACAAGGGAGTGCAGGTTATTCATCCGGTAATTATCATTTTAGTTTTAGTGGAACATCAGCTGCAACTCCACATGTGGCCGGCGTAGCAGCGCTTGTTCTTTCCGCTCACCCTAATTTAACAGCTGAACAGGTGCGACAAGCCATAGAGTCAACTTGTACAAAGCTTCCAAATTATACATTTTCAAGTAATTCTACTCATCTAAGTGGAACATGGAACGAACAGGTGGGCTATGGTTTGGTCAATGCTTATGCAGCCGTTCAAGCGGGAGCATGTCCCACAACCAATTTTACTAACCAAACAGTAAACACTAATACAATAATCGTAAGTAATTGCGGCGACATCAACGTCCAAAACGTCAGTGTCCAAAATGGCGCCAAACTAACACTTGATGCTGCAGGCTCAACCACCATCAACGCTCCGTTTGAAGTAGTATTAGGTTCGGAACTGGAAATAAAATAAGATTCTATAATTTACATTTATCTTTGCATGATCTGAATATAATTGCTTAATTGGATTGATGAACTTAAATAAATTTTATTTCTTATGAAAACGAAAACCATAATGATCCTTGTATTCGCGATTTGCTTTGCTTGCACCGCTTGCAATAATCGGAATGAAGAAGAAAACCCAACTGTGACGGAGGAAGATAACGGCCCTATAAAGTTAGGGCTATATACGGAAGTTTATCCCACCAAAGGAGACTCACAAATTGATTTTGTAACAATGGAAAAATTTGTTCTCACAGCAGAAATAGGAAATGTTTGGGGACCAACAATACTGGAATATGAATATGAAATAATAAACGAAGAAATAATACTTGGATATAGAAATTTATATAGAAAATATGATTTCCGGAAAATAAATGATTATTCTTTTGAAATAAATGATTTTTTTTCTATTTCTGATGATGTAGAAGGTTTTCAACTTCCAAATAGAATTTATGAATTTAAATAAATTTTATTTCTTATGAAAACAAAAACCATAATGATCTTTGTATTCACGATTTGCTTTGCTTGCACCGCTTGCAATAATCGGAATGAAGAAGAAAACCCAACTGTGACGGAGGAAGATAACGGCCCAATAAAGTTAGGGCTATATACGGAAGTTTCTCCCACCAAAGGATATTCGCAAATAAAGTTAACAAAAGATACCTTTTTTCTTATCGAAAATTATGGATTAACAAGCATTAAATATAAATATGAATTTGCAGATGGATATATAAAACTTTTTGACACTGGTGATGGATACCGCCTTAATTTTAAGGCAATCAATGATTCTGAGTTTGCATTGGAAAATTTTTATATGACCGACGATTCTGATGATCAACCGTGGGAGATTCCTGATATAATTTACAAAAAAGAATAACGTAAAAATCAAAAAATAAACCGCTTATTTCCAATTTGTTCCTATCTTTGCAACATGAACATCGAAGACCTCCACGATTACTGCCTGTCTTTGAAAGATTGCACCGAAAGCTTCCCTTTCAACGAAGTTTCCTTGGTGCTGAAAGTCGCCGGCAAAATATTTGCCATGATCCCGTTGGATGAGCCGGAACTGCAAATCTCTCTCAAATGTGATCCGGAAAAGGCAATCGAATTGCGCGAACAATATTCGTGCGTACAACCTGCCTATCATTGCAATAAAAAATATTGGAATACAATTTACCTGAATCGCGATTTAAACGATGAACAGGTCAAATTCTGGATTCGCCACTCCATTGACGAAGTCATGAAAAAACTTCCTAAAAAAATCCGCGATGAATACTACCAATAACTTTCAATTTAATAAATGAATATCATCAAACTGGATACTTGCTCCTCGACTAATTCCTTTCTGAAAGCATTGTCCGAACAACAACCGTTGGAAGAAGCCGCTTGCGTACTCGCCCGCGAGCAAACCGCCGGCCGCGGTCAAGCAGGCAATCACTGGGAATCCGAAGCCGGTAAAAACCTGACGTTCAGCTTGCTCTTCTATCCAAATTTTCTTCCGGTAAAAGAAATTTTCCTCCTCTCCGAAGCCGTTTCTTTAGGCGTAAAAACCGTTTTAGATCATTTCGTCGATGACGTAACCATCAAATGGCCGAATGATATTTATGTCGGCGAACGTAAAATTGCCGGCATTCTCATTGAAAATGATTTTACCGGCGAATATGTATCGCGCTCCATCGCCGGCATCGGCCTCAACGTTAACCAAGCGGTTTTTCGATCGGATGCTCCCAATCCTGTATCCCTTATTCAATTAACCGGCCGGGAAACAAATTTAGATCAACTGTTACTTCAATTGCTCGATTCTATTTTTAAGACTTGTAGTCTTTTAAAACTTCAAAATCTTAATAAAGACTTTATTGAGCAGCAGTATAATCAAGCCCTCTATCGCCGCGAAGGCCGCCACCTCTACCGCGACCAAGCCGGCCTTTTCCATGCCCGCATCGAATTGGTCGATTCCTCCGGCTATCTGCATCTGATCGATGATTCCGGCTTACGAAGAAGCTATCCGTTTAAGGCTGTTTCCTTCGTTCGCAGTTAGAGGTTAATTTTTTGGAACGCGGATGACACGGA
>JAISKG010000268.1 GCA_031261015.1 Dysgonamonadaceae bacterium
GCCACAAAAAGTAATGAATCGGGTGTATGAAAATATCTCGGTTTCTTCCAATGTGGATTTCAATGCGAAAATCGCGTATGGCGATACCCTGATGGTTTGCAAGAAAATTCGTAAAGAAAATAAGATTGAATTTCAAGAGCTGTTGCCGTCTGAAGCTCCCGAAATATTTAGATTCATTGAAGACAATAATATTAATCGTATTATTCAAGAACTGGCGAACGACATGACAGTTTTTTTCGATGGTTTTGTCGAATTTATCTTCAATAAAGATCCGTATAATCAGAAGATCGTTATGATCCGGCAGAAAGAAGTCGCTTTCTCCCGGTTAAGTGAACAAAATCAAGAAACCGGTGAAATCGAATGGCATGGCTATTCCGCCAAGTGGGATCAGGGAACTCCGGACGATCTAATTGTTACACCTTTTTTAGATCGCGATTGCCCGATCTACGATTTGAAAAAAAAGAAAGGTATTTATCCGGATGAAAAGACCGGTAAGTTAAAAGACACCGGTGACAAACGTTTCGTCATGTCCCTGGCATTACCGACTCCCGGTAGATTCTACTATTCAAAACCTTACTGGTGGAGTATTTTTCAATCGGGATGGTTTGATTTTGCTTGTGCCATTCCACGTTTTAAAAAAGCGCTCATCAAAAATCAAATGGTGTTGAAATATCACGTTCTGATAAACACCAAATTTTGGGACAAATTGTATAAAAGCGAAGGCATTACGGAAGAAAAAAAGAAAGCAGATCGAAAAAAACAGTTCTTGGATCAATTGAATTTATTTCTGTCCGGAGAAGATAACGCCGGCAAAAGCTTTGTTTCCCATTTTCAATATGACCAGGTAAAGAGTTACGAAGAACAAGATATTATCATTAAAACAATTGAATCCTTTTTTAAAGGAGGAGAATATCTTGAAGATTCCGAAGAAGCGAGCAACGCGATATGCTACGCCATGGGCGTGCATCCATCTTTGCAAGGAGCTTCTCCGGGAAAAGGAAAAAGTATAAATGGAACCGAAGCCCGTGAATTATTCATAATCAAGCAGGCACTTACAAAACCTATACGCGACATGCTGTTGTTGCCGCTCTATGTGATTAAGTCAATCAACAAATGGGATCCTGATATTCACTTTGTCATACCCAATATTATGTTGACAACACTTGACAAAAATACCGGCGCCGAAAAAGTTATCGGCAATCAAAAAATATAAAAAATGGCACTTATAAATAATACTGACACATTTAAACAAACCGTCAAAATCGGCAAAAATGTACTTTTTGAAGTATTGTCTCCATTCATCAAAGATGCTCAACGGTTTTATATCGAACCCTATCTGGGACGTCCGTTAATTGCCCGCTTAGAAGCGGAATTGGCAGATTCAGAAACTAAAGTAGCGGAATTACTTGTATATGCACAACGTGCCCTGGGACCTTTCGCATACATGCTCGCCACCCACGAATCCTCTATCGGTTTCGGTGATTCCGGACACACCGTAACCCGTACCGATCACCTCGCGCCGGCAAGCGATGCTAAAGTCGAACGCGCCCGTGAAAGCGCCGAGTTTCGTGCTTGGCAGAACATGGAAGCGATGCTCCAGTTTCTGGACGAAAATCAAACTTCTTTTCCAGAATGGGAGCAAAGCCGATACCGAAGAAATCCCCGGCCCAAATATTTCCGGACGGCCGTGGAATTTCAATTGCTCGGTATGGTTGATATTAATAACAGCCGGCTAACTTTTGAAAAGCTCATTGAGCTAATTAGAAGAATCGAACGTGCCGAAGTCATTGATCTGATCACACCCGAAGTTGATCTGCAGATCGGTGATCCGTTTACCAATATACTATCGAATTCGGAAGTCGTATTGGTGCAAAGCATTCAACCGTATATAGCCGCCCGCGCGGCAGCACTCCACACAAGTCAAACCACCCGTTTGCAACGCTCTCGGGCCGGGGAATTGGAGTATCGTCCGGTCATCCGTCCGCTATATGAAGATACGACCGACACAGGCAACTACTACTCCCAGCAAGCCGACTACTGGAAAGCAAAGATTATTAAAACGCTTTCCGATATGGGTATTGACCAAACAGGTGCACTAAAATGGAATACAGATGAAAAGAAACTTTTTTGCGATATAGGTTAATATGAGAAAATTAGAATTAAACGGCGACGTATATGCGATTCCGGCAAACTGGGATGAATTGACTGTCGAACAAATTATTTTTTTGGTCAATTTAACCGCCAAACAAGTCACGATAGAAGAGATAAAATTGAAAATGTTACTCTTCTGCATGGATGCCCATGTGAATCGCTTTAAAGAATCCGGCCAAATTCGATTTATTATTCAGGCAGGAAAAAAGAAATATGAATTTGCGACAAAGGAGCTGCAGCCGGTAATGGATTTATTTTCTTTCCTTTTTACAGAACAAAAAGGAAAATACCTGCTAAATCCTCTGTTAACAAAAAATCCATTTCCCACAACACAATGTGGTTGTGTAAATGTCTATTGCAATGCTGAACAGGGTTTACAATGCCTTACGTATGGTGAATTTATTCATTTACAAACTTATTTCAGTGCGATACCGGAAAAACCGGAAAGCATTGACAATTTTCTATCTATACTATACAAACAGAAAAACGGCTGTACATCGCCGGCGTTAATGAACAAAATGTCTCAAACGGTAAAAACAGCAATTATATGGTACTATCTGGGAAGTATGCACTTTATATCTGAAAAATTTCCGCGCACGTTCTTCGGCGGCGGATCGCCGGACCATAATGTTTTTGAAAACCAAATGCGAATCGTTGGAGCGCTTGCCGGCAATGACTTAACTAAGCGTGAACAGGTGAACCAATCTCTACTATATGACGCCTTATATACGATGGAAATCGCAGCAGAAAATTCGCAGAAAAAATAAAAAATGACTGTTTGGACATAAAATATAACATAAAACATTTGCTTGTTTGATACTAAAATAGTATCTTTGTGTAACATTTCAAATATATGAGTGCAAAAGATAAATTAATAGAACGATTTAAGAGGCAACCAAAAGATTTTACTTTTGACGAATTGAAGACGTTACTTGGTTACTTTGGTTTTAAAACGAATAATAAAGGTAAGACATCTGGTTCGAGAGTTGAATTTGAAAATCTTACTGATTCGCTTATAGCGCACAAACCGCACCCGTCAAACATTATAAAAGGGTATGCGATGAAACAAATACTTGATTATTTGAAAGAACATAAATATATTAAATAAAGGAGGATAAATATATGGATAAACTCGAATACAAAGGTTATTACGGAACTATTGAATACAGCGAAGAAGACAACTGCCTTTTTGGTAAAGTAGTCGGTATGCCAAGGGATTTGATAAGTTACGAGGGCAATACAGCTGCAGAGTTGTACGATGATTTTACAGGTGCGATAGATGATTATATAAATCTTTGCGTAAAAAAAGGAGTAAAACCCCGCAAATCATATTCCGGTACGCTCAATTTGCGTATGCCTGCTGAAATTCATTGCCGTATCGCATTGCTCGCGGAAAATAAGGGAACGAGTATAAATTCCTTTATTCTTCATTCAATTGAAAGTCAATTACAGGAAGCTTATTAAAGATATGAATACCTATTACAATCATTTCGCTTATGGTGAAGATTTGGCGCGCCGGTTGCGTGCTATCTCCCATACCGATACCGATCAGCATTTCTACCGCGCTACCGAAGCCGAAGAATTGCAAGATTTAATTGCTCACTTATCATCCGTTCATGGCATGATACTCGTCGCCATCGACGGGCATAACTCCGATTTTAAATGGGCGAACTCCGATTCACTAATGGAACGATCGCAATACTTCTTCCTCGTATTACAGCAGACCGTATCGGGCGACACCGACACTGTCTTTGCCGCACAACAGGAATGCACCGGGGTAGCCCGGCAAATCATCGCCAGGATCATGAACGATGCACATGATCCGAAAGTTAAGCCTTTGCACTTTATCGATGCCGGCAGTTTCACCCTGCGTGGAGTCGGCCCCGTCGGCGACAACTTCTACGGTTCCATCCTGGGATTCAACCGGGTAGTGGGCATGAATTACCAGATCAATACGGCAATGTGGCATGAGTAATATACCTCTCTCAAAACAAATCACCAATTTGGGAAATATTCCCTTTGAATTGAGTTTAATTTCCGTGTCTGAAGTGATAAAATACCAACGTGGACAGGATCAGGAAGCTGTTGATAAATTCAATCGTGACGTTCAAGATTGGGCTAAGGAAGTTCAAGGCAAACTTAGATCCAATGTCCGGGCTATGGTGAAAAAAGACAACAAACTTTCGTCATCCATTCGCCCGAATTTTTACAAGGACAAAACGACTAAAGAAATTAACCGTATCGGCTTCTCGTTTCGTAGAGAAGGGATTTATCTTCATTACGGTGCCGGTAAGGGACAGGGTGGTTTTCAAGGATCGAAATGGACAGACAGTTACGGTACTCTGCAGAAAACAAATCCAGACAGTTATGGGAAAATGGGAACAGGCGCCAGGCATTCCGTTGACTGGTTTAATACAATAATTAAAAAGGAAATAGAAACACTTGCCGACATTGTCGCTGAATATTCTGCAGATTTAATTGTAGATGCAACGAGAATTTATATCCCGGATTAAAATTCTTGTCGAAAATTTGCAACTGTGAAAAACAGTACTTATATTTGTATATAAATTAATTGCCATGTTTTTTATTGGATTCATATACGTATTAATTTGCCTTGCAATTACCTTTTGTTTCAAAGGAAATTTCGTATATAAATTCTTATTTTTTGCCTGTATTTTTTATCTTACCCCTTTTTTAGGAATCCCATTAGTTCGTTTTATTCAACGGGCCGACGAAGTTTGATTCCTGTCCTTTTAGAACCTAATTTATCTCTGTTATTTTGCTTATAAATTTTGATTTATGAGCGATACAAACAGGAGCATTAAAATCACCATAGACAATTCGGAAGTAACTGGTAAATTGACAGTTACTACTCAAAAAATATCCGAATTAACTGCTAAATTGGTAGAATTAGACGCTGCAGGTAAAAAAAATTCAAAGGAATATGCAAGAACGGAAAAGCAACTGAATTCCTATACTGCAGCACAGGTAAAACAAAAAGCAGCTATTGCCGAAACAAAACGAGTATTAGAAAACCTGTCGGGAACCACATATAACCAACTCATTACAGTCAAAAAACAACTGCAACGCGAACTGAAAAATGAAGTAAGCGGTACCGAATCATATAAGAACAAGCTTGAACAACTCAATCGAGTTTCCCAACAAGTCGTCAAAATAAATAAAGAGATGACATCCAGTATTGGGGCACAAAATAATATGTGGAATATGGTGAAAGGATCCCTGGCTACATTGGGTGGGAATATGCTTACTAACATAACTAACAATATTGGAAGTTTTTTTATTAATATAGCCAAATACGGATACAAGACAATTAAAGAATTTGAACAGGCAAATGCTGATTTAGCCTCCATTCTCGGAACCAACAGGGAAAATATTAAATTTCTCACCGAAGATGCTAAAAAACTGGGAGCAACTACAGAATATTCCGCCTCTCAGGTTACGTTACTCCAGACTGAATTGGCCAAATTGGGCTTTGATCCTAAGCAGATTATCGATATGACTGAACATGTTCTACGTTTCGCTACTGCTTTGGACGCTGATTTACCATCTGCAGCTACTGTATCCGGAGCAGCTTTGCGTGCCTTTGGATTGGATTCTTCAGAAACGGAACGTGTGGTTTCCGCTATGGCGGCCGGTGCGAATAAATCAGCATTGGATTTCAATTATCTTCAGACAGCAATGAGTACCGTAGCACCAGTGGCAAAAACATTCGGTTTTACGATCGAAGATACGGTAGCTCTTCTCGGTGCTTTGTCTAATAGCGGATTTGATGCTTCTACAGCGGCAACTTCAACCCGTAATATTCTGCTATATTTAGCAGATGCGAATGGTAAATTAGCTAAGGCGCTTGGAAAACCAGTAAAATCTATGGATGATCTTGTTCCGGCATTAGTTGAGCTTCGGGATAAGGGCGTAGATTTAGCGACTACGCTTGAATTAACCGATAAGCGCAGTGTTGCAGCCTTCAATATCTTTTTGGATGGAGCCGAATCTCTGATCACTTTGCGCGATGCCGTTACGGACGCCGGAGACGAATTGAAACGAATGCAGGAAGAACGATTGAATACCGTTGAAGGATCAACAAAACTCTTACAATCTGCTTGGGAGGGTTTGATGTTATCGTTTTCCAGCAGTAGCGGCGTTTTTAAAAAAGCGATAGACTGGCTAACGTCTCTCGTGAATGAGCTTAATATAGCCTTGAAATCAATACAACAAATAAAACAAGAAGTACAATCTGATATCGAAGCTACTAATGCAAAAGAAGCCTTGAAATCCATCGAAGATTTAGCAAAAGCTTATGAAAAAAATGGGCATACAGTACAAGAATCTCGGAAAAAAGCCTTGGAAGACTATTCGGCCAATATGTCAAGTACAATCGAAGACCAAGAGAAAGAAATTAACCGTTTAGAAGGTATTATTTATACCAGTCCGATTGAAGGCGCGGTAAAAAATGCTGAAAAATCGGTTGTGTATTTGAAACAGAGGGTTCAATTGCTAAAATCCGAAATGGAAGCAGTTCAATCACAATTTAAAATAGATCCTGCTGTTACTCCTCCCAGCAATTCTGATCCAAAAAACGATCCGAAAGCAGAAAAAGCCGCCGAAAAATTAAGAAAAAAAATCGCCAAAGAACAGGAAAAAATATTGGAAGACGCAAAATCCCAAATCAATATCGAAACCAAAGCCTATAATGATCGCCTGAAAGCAGCCGGCTTATTCGGTATAGAACTTAACAAACTCAACGCCTTGCAACTGCAGGAGCGATTGAAGTTAGAAAAAGATTATCAGGATAAACTTATTCAGATTGCTATCGACGGCGAAGAAATTCGCTTCAAAAACGAAAAGGAAAAAGCCGGCGTTTCCGGCGATCCGAAAATATTTAACAAACAACAAAACCAAGTCCTTGAAATATTACAGGCAGAACACGAGGCAAACATTCAAAAAATCAAGGATGAAAGTGTCAAGAAACAAAAAGACACACAGGATTCCTACGATGCAGTTGTTTTGTCTTCATTGAAAACTATTCAAAAAGCGCAATTGGATAGTATTACCACTGTCGAAAATGCTAAGATTTTAGCGCTTTCTTCTCAGGCCAAAACACAGAAACAATACGATGAAGGATTGAAAGCGATAGAAAAAGAATCGTTTATTCAACGTATTGTCTTGCAAGAACAATACATCAACGCGCTTAAGCAGATTACTAATCCGTCGAAACAGCAACAGGAAGAACTTACCGCCGCGGAAAATACCTTACTTGATTTGCAGACAAAAGCAAATCTAAAGAAATTAGCTGAAGAAGAAGATTTTCAGCAAAAACGCAAAGTGCTGCGGGAACAGTACGGTTTAGTTTCTCTGAACGAATCATTCCGGAACGAAATGAAGCTACTGCAAGAGCAGTACGCTAAAAAATTGCTCTCTGAAGATGAGTTTCAAAAATCAAAACTTCAAATTCAATTGGGGTATGTTTCCGAATACGCTCAACAAGCAAGCAATTTTATCCAGGCTGGCGCCAATACTGTTCAAGCGATTGAAGAAGCAGAAACCGCCAACTTGGATGCTGAATATACTCAGCGACAATCGAACTTGCGGGAACAATACGAACAGGGAATCATTTCCGAAGAGGAATATAATCAGCAAAAAGAACAGTTAGACTACCAACAAAAGGTGAAAGAATTAGACATACAGAAGAAGTATGCCGACGCTAATTTCGCCATGCAGGTAGCTCAAATTATCGCTACTACGGCGCAAGGGGTCATCGCTGCATGGGCTTCATCCATGTCTTTAGGTCCCATTGCCGGCCCGATTGCTGCCGGAGCGCTCACTACTCTTTTGGGTATTACATCTGTAGCCCAAATAGATAAAGCAAAAGCTGAAAGAGATCGGGTGAAAGCTATGACGATCGAAGCTCCTGGCGGCGATGGTGGATCACCCACCACATCCCCAACCGGTCAAATTGTTGTGAAACAGGCTGCAAAAGGAAAATATGATGTCGTCGGTCAAGATGATAATCGCACCTATCGCAATGTACCTTATGCCGGTGAAGCTTACACCGGATTTGTATCATCACCCACTTTGGTGGGCGAAAGAGGCAAGGAACTGATCATCTCCAGCGACGATTTCAACCGTTTGCAACGCCATATTAATTTTCCGATGGTAGTTAATGCAATCAACGACGCACACAACAAGCGTGTTCCGCAACGCGCCTCCGGGAAATATGACGATTTGCCTCCGACTTCGCCTGACAAGCCTTCATCTTATACGCCCGTTTTTGACAACGAAACGGCAAAACGTATGCTTGCTATCCTACAGCGTCTGGAAGATGGAGATATTACCGTACAAACGAATTACGGTATCACCGAACTGGAAGCAAAGCAAAGACAAAAAGTCGAAGCTGAATCTAAATTCACCCGAAAATGAGCATACAAATTATCAAAAAATTAACCGGCGAATTTTTCGATCTTCCGACCGACTATGTTATTGAAGTCGAAAAAAACAATCCGGTTTTTGAGAGAAAAGGGAGTCAAACGGTGACGATCAACTTTCCGGTGAGCGATCGTAACCGCCGATTGTTCAACTTTCCCTACCGGTTAGATAAATCGAACCGTGAAGAAAACACGATAGATGTTATTATTCGTACAGGTTCCATCCAACAGCGCGGATTACTATCTGTTATTCCTGCAAATAATAGATCTATAGCCGCCAATATCGGTTACGATGAATCTGAAATGTATTCCGTCATGGAAAATATGCAATTAAGAGATCTTCCCAATCTTCCGCAATTCACGCTTACCGGCGACAACATGATCAGTAAGATAGATTCAATGCTGACACATTTGACAGCCGTGATGAATGAGCAGCTACAAGCCGATTATTATGTGTTTCCAATATGGATCAATCTGCAAGACGAATATCGTTTAGGCTTGAACGAAATTGTTGACTATCCCTCCACGGATCCTAATCTTGGCAAATTGCGGGCGTGGAATAGCCGGACGATTTTGCAAAAGTCCGGAAGCGATAACATCGAAATTAATGTACCCAAGGGTTATGGCGTATCTCCATTTCTGAAGGTATATCGCATCCTTGAACTTATATTTGACTATTTTGGCTTTACTGTCGCCGAAGACCCTTTCAAAACACACCGACAACTTAGCAAATTAGTAGTCCTGAATAACACGATAGATGCTATCTTAACCGGAAGCCTGTATTATCGTGATATGATGCCAGATGTAAGCATCCAGTCCTTTTTAGACACTCTGTACGCGAAATTTGGACTGGTTTATTTTATCGATTCAAATTCTCGGAGTGTACGGTTCAAATTTGTAAAGGATCTGGTTGCGACCAATACAATCGGAGCTATTGATATGAATAAATTCAAAACTGAAGAACCCTCGATTACTTCTTCATCTCCACGACAACTACGATTGAAGATGAATCGTGAAATGGAAGGAACGGCCGTACTGGGCGATACCTATGCTAAATTTTTAGATAAATTTGCCGGTCAATTTACCGAATTGGACACTGGAAATGCAACTCAGAAATTCTATCCTGCCTATTCTATATATAAGATTCTCAATATTTTCCGGTTAAATTCCGGAATACTGGATCAATCTGTTTATACATCGTCTGCTTTTTTCGACTGGGACCAACAGACACCAGGCGTTGAATACGAAGATGTGTCTATGGATGATTTATGTCTTCCATTTTATGGATATGATATGATTAATGCCCTTCAATATGGCGTTAGAGCTAAACATATCTACTCCGAACTGATTGTTTCCGGACAGACGCAAGAGAACAGTTCCGATACTGCTAAGTTGGCATTTGCGTTCGCGTGGGGTATGCAGGAATACAAAAATAATGGATTTAACTATTTTTTTGCTTCGCAGATCAACCGCGATGCGAATGGAAATTATATGTACGACGCAAACAATCAAAAATATGACATTGCACTAACTTGTATCCGGGAAGACGGCCTGTACAATCGTTTTTGGAAAGAATATGACGCATTTATTAGGCATTCCAATCAGGAAGTTACCGGAAGATTTAAAATCTCCGATTTAGAAATTTTGAATCTTAAAATGTATGACCGGGCAGTAATCAATAACCAGCCTGTCTTGTTAAAACAAATCAAATATACATTAAACCAACCGAATAGTATTGCGGAAATAGTTTTCCGAACGTTACGATTATACAAACCCTATAATCTTTCGATTGAACAGTCAACGCCGAATTATGCCAATCAAATATATTATTGGGCAGCCAATATCAATGAAACTCTTCCGGACAGTCAGATTACGGCACAATCTGATTTTTATGCATGGAAGAAAATTAATATTAGTTCGGATGTTTATATGACCGTAAATGGAGTGCAAACTCCAATCATTCATCTATCATATTTACCTCCCACTCAGCAACAATATGAGTCAAACGAGCAGAGAATATACACATATAAAAAGACGTATTATTATTATGTTCAGATCTCTATCGGAGGAATAGGAAACGATCAATCGGTCATAGTAGAAAAATCAGCCGAATCAATCGTTACAATCACTTATTCTCCCGCAATAATCAATTACGACTGATTTTGTCCTTTTATTAATAGTAAAATCGAGCGAAATTTGAATAAAATTTAATTTATGTCCAAACAAACAATCATATCATTGCCCTCAATCTCCGGAATTAATGTTCTATTCAATAGATGGAAGCTAATTAATATAGATTTAACGATGAGTCAATTTTATTCATTTCTTCAAAATCCTTCTCCGGAAAGAGAAATTTTCTTAGAGTTAAATTGTGCTGAAACCAGTATGGAAATTGGTAATGTAATTATCAAACAACTAATGCCAAAATGATTGTTTTGCACACACCGGCTCAATTATCCTTTGCAAATAATCCGATGATATTTGAATTTTCAACGGATAGTTCCAACTACGCTTACCTGACTGTAAGTGTCAATGCCGGATCGGAATGGAAATTTTTTTCAGCCATATATGTACCAATCGGATCAAATCCATACAGGATTAAATTTGATCTGTCGGAAATTGTTAAAACCTTTCTTCCGCTACCGCAATTGGAGGATGTAGATGTCATTACAGCAAATGTGATTGATTTTATAACTGATTATTCAATCGAACTTGAACAGGACGATGCTGTCTATAATTTTGACGGTAAGGTATTGCCCGGAGGTGTCAGCAAAAAAATGCTGCGATATCTTCAGGAAAATAATACGGATATCTTTGCTTTCAAATATCAAAATTTCTCTCGAAATTTCTTCCTGACTACACGTAGCGATGGCCGGCATATTGTATTAAAAGAATCGGAATTGACGCCCTTTTATTTCATAGGATCTCAGAATACAATAACAATATTGACAGATCAGGAAAGAACGTATGTCTTATCTTCGATTGATGAATCGAATGTATATGCTTTAGATCTGAATGTCCTAAGAAAATTAAATTTTTACATCTACAATGAGATGCCGGTTTATTTCGCAGTTTTGGTAAATGGCGACTTTGTATTCGACATCACCTTATTGAAATCTTCGCTTTCGTCCAACCGCCAGGTGATTGAATTTCTCAATTCACTGCATGTTCCGGAGCGAATTGAAATAACGGGAAAACCGATTTCCGAACCCGAATTTGACGAATTGCTTCCTTTTAATACGTATGATAATCGGATAGATGATTATCTGGAAGCTCACGATAGAAGGGCGATAACTGAAGTAATTCACGCAGAAGCCGGATATAAATCGATCCAGGAATTTCACTTTATTCGCGATATGCTGCAAAGCAGCGAACAATTCCTCGTAAAAAATGATGGTAAAAAATTACCGGTAATTATTTCTTGCGATTCATTCAAGCATGATATGATCCCTGTTGCGCCCGGATCAGTTCCGTTAACTATACGTAGCATTGAAAAAGAAATTAATTATTCTCCGGAAGTTGATTTATCCGATGTACTGCACTTCCGGGAAGAATGGTTCAAAAATGGCTATCTAAATGCAATGGGTTTAATCTATGCAAGTTCATTAATCTATTCACCAAACATATAATATGGAATTAGGAAGAATACAATCGAATGCTAATGGCCAAACACCTACATCAGGCCAAGAATTTGAACAAATATTCAATCAAAATATGTCATTGATTGAACAGGCAAACAATATTCCTATTTTCAATGTAACGAATCAAATTCCCCTACCGGAAGGTCAATTTTATACGTTTTATTCT
>JAISKG010000165.1 GCA_031261015.1 Dysgonamonadaceae bacterium
GTTTGGCGAAGTAGAATAATTAAAGTAAACAAGCCGATTATTTCACCAGCCTCCCCGCGCTCCCCCGCCCCCAGTGCTTCCTCCGCCCCAAGAGCCTCCGCTAAATCCGCCCCCGCCAAAACTCCCGCTACTCCTGCCGCCCTCGCCACTCGACGCAACAACAATCATCGGAATTACATACGGCGCTATATGTTGATAACGGCAATTCTTGCAGTCATACACTTTCTCGCCTTTCCCGCGGGAATATGAGGTAGCCTGCTTCACCACACGATCTTGTGCCAAATAATATGTTTTGGCATGGCAATTCGGGCAAGCGCTGTAAACCGATCGTTTGTCGTAGCCTAAAATTTCTTCGTTGCCGCAATTACTACACAACCACACATCATAATCCTTGGAATGAACTTCTTCTTCGGTTTGTTCGGCAGGCGTCAAATACGCATCTTCTTCGGTTTCGCTCAACTTGTGCATGGCATGACCGCAACGCGAACAGGCAATTGGTTTGTTTCTCAAACGATTGACAGTGATAAAATAGAGAATCGCAAACAAAATCATCAGCGCAGGGAAGAAAACGGTGAAGCCGATCACAGCGCCTCTGGATTCGATCAGCGATTCGTATTTGTGGAAATTGCTGTTCGAGCCTTTCAGTTTGGAATAATAAAACAAGAGGAAACAAATAAAGATGACACCGGACAAGCCTAAATAAAAACGCCCAATATCTTTCATCGTCGATCGATATTCCTGTTGCCGTTTCAATTCATCCTGATACAGTATTTCTTTTACAGTTTCCGGATTCAATAAATAACTTTGTACTTTGGTCATTCCGTTGAGAATGGCTTCGTCGAAACGGCCTTCTTTCATCAAAGGCGACATATCGTTGCGGATGATGCGCGCCAAAAATACGTCGGGCAAAACGCCTTCAACGCCGTAACCCGTGCGGAAAATCATTTGCCGCTGATCGAAAACCAACAAAAACAGCAAACCGTTGTCGTTTTTTTTACCTATTCCCCAAGACATAAATAAATCGGTTCCGAAATCGTCGATGTCTTCGTCGCCGACGGAATTGAGCAGCACGACGGCGATCTCGACCGAGACGGAATCTTCGGTCGCACGAATCAATTCGTTGAGTTGCTGCTCGGTATCGAAACTAATTATACCGTCGGGATTCGTCACATAATCGGATGCATTTTGCAAATGATCGTTCGGAACGGTTTTGACGGTATAAGTTTGCGCAGCCGCCGAAACAATTTCTGTAAATAAACCTATTAAGATCAATAAATTACGTATAGTCTTCATGATGAGTAAGTTGTTTAAATAAAGTATTTAAATCGATAATTTCGTTGCGGGGCAAATCGGCGACCAACTTTCCTTGGTGAATAAACAAAATCCGCGTGCAAATAGTTGCCACTTCCGATAAAGTATGAGAAGAAAAAAGAATGGCTTTGTCCTTGCTCAATTCTACTAATAATTGATGAATCTCTTCGATTTGGTTCGGATCCAGTCCCGAAGTAGGTTCGTCCAAAAGCAGCAAATCGGGCTGATGGATAATGGCTTGCGCAATCCCCAGCCGTTGCTTGTAACCTTTCGACAACTGCTCGATTTTCTTGTGAATTTCTTTCTGCAAACCGGTTTGCCGGATCGTTTCCTCGATTCTCGCCCGCTTATTTTTCAACAAATAGAGATCGGCCGTGTAGTTCAGATATTCAATTCCGTACATTTCACCGTACAAAGGATTTTCTTCGGGCAAAAATCCGAGGTGCGATTTGGCTTCGAGCGGATGCCGGAGCAAGTCAATTCCTTGGATGCAAATATGCCCTTGATCGGGCGGAATACATCCTGCTAACATTTTGAGTGTAGTAGATTTACCAGCTCCGTTGAGGCCGAGAAATCCCACAATTTCGCCCGGAGCGATAGCGAACGAAACTTGCTTCACTACATCCTGCGACCCGTATTTTTTCGATAAATTTTCTACTTGAATAATCATGACTTTAACAACAAATCTGCATGCAAAGTTAGAATTTTCTATGTAAATTCAATTATTTAACGTACTTTTGTGAGTAATCTCTATATTTAGGATGTAATGAAACTCTCTGTTAGCGCTTTTCCCGTATTCAATCGGGCTATTGACGATTATCATGTGTACGACCATGTTGACACGCCGATTCAAAATCCGTATCCTTTTCAGTCGCTCGAATATTATCTGTATTTGAAAAATTGGATTGATACGGTTCAATGGCATTTGGAAGACATCATCCGTGATCCGCAGATTGATGCTGCCAAAGCTTTAGAAATCAAGCGACGAATTGACAAATCCAATCAGGATCGAACGGATTTGGTCGAATTGATCGACAGTTATTTTTTGGATCAGTACAAGTCGGTGAACGTGCAACCCAACGCGACAATCAATACCGAAAGTCTCGCTTGGGCCATCGACCGCTTATCTATTCTGGCGTTGAAAATCAACCACATGCAGTCGGAAGTCGATCGAAAAGATGTCGATCCCGCGCATCACGAATCGGTGGTTAAAAAGTTGAATATCTTGTTGGAACAAAAGCAAGACCTCTCTTCGGCCATCGATCAATTGCTGGACGATATTGCCGCCGGTCGCAAATACATGAAGGTGTACAAACAAATGAAAATGTACAACGATCCGTCGCTCAATCCGGTGCTTTACGGGAAAAAATGAAAAAACCTATGACAACTTTGGTGATTCGGCTATCTTCTTTAGGGGATGTAGCGATCCTGATTCCGGTTTTGTATTCGGTGGCCAAACGCTATCCCGGCGATCGGTTTTGCTTGCTGACGAAACCCGGTTGTTCGGCAATTGGAGTGAATGCTCCGGAGAATTTGACGATAATTCCGATCGATACTCAAAGTAAACATCAGGGATTAAAAGGAATACTCCGGTTGATTCGCGAATTGCCTGTGCCCAACAAAGTGGCCGATATGCACAACGTGCTTCGCTCGCAAGTGATTGGCAGGTATTTTCGATGTAAGGGCGCGCAAGTTGCCGTCATCGACAAAGGCCGCAAGGACAAGCGTGCGCTGGTCAGGCGAAACCATAAGCGCTTGGTGCAATTGACGACTTCGTTGCAACGTTATCAGCAAGTATTCGACGATTTGGGTTACGATGCCTCGCTGGATTTTGTTTCGTTATTCTCTGAAAAACAGAAACATAACGGCTCGCGCATCGGCCTTGCTCCGTTTGCCAAGCATCCGGGAAAAATCTATCCGGTCGAAAAGATGGAAGAAGTGGTTCGGTTACTCGATCAACGGCCGGACACCACAATCTATCTGTTCGGCGGGAAAGACGATCACCGTGTTTTGCAAACTTGGGCAGAAAAATACAAGTCTGTCGAATCAGTGGCCGGCCAGCTGACTTTTCCCGAAGAAATCCGCTTGATGAACAACTTAGATGTGATGGTGAGCATGGATTCGGCGAATATGCATTTGGCTTCATTAGTGCGAACACCGGTCGTTTCGATCTGGGGGGCCACGCATCCGTTTGCCGGATTTTACGGATTTGGCCAACGATCCGAAGATGCGCTACAAGTGGATTTGCCTTGCCGCCCGTGTTCGATTTTCGGGAATAAACCTTGCTACCGGGGTGATTTTGCTTGCATGCGGCAATTGACCCCCACACAGATTGTCGAAAAAATAACCGCGCATCTCTCATGAAAACAGTCATTCACCCGGCTTACCAATCGTTGGCGACTTTCGTCGAAAACTTGCCAGAACAGTTTGATACTCTTGGGGAAGTGATTTATCATGGCCGGAATGAGTTGCGGAAAATTGCTGTCGGCGATCAAAACATTGTGGTGAAATCTTTCCGGATTCCGCACTGGATCAACCGCATCGCTTACACGTTTTTTCGTCCGTCGAAAGCCGAACGATCTTACAAGTACGCCTTGCGATTGCTCGAGAAGGAAATTCCTACGCCTGCGCCTGTCGCTTACATCGTCGAGAAACGTAACGGTCTGATCTTCCGTTCGTTCTACGTGTGCGAATATACGGATTATCCCGGCTTGTTGCGGGAACTGGATTTTCGCGATCTGGACGAAGTCCGCGACTTGGTCACCGCTTTCGCCCATTTTACCGCCTTTGTGCATGAACAGCAGGTCTTGCACTTGGATTATTCGCCCGGTAATATTTTGTATGAACAAAAAGGGTTGTTATATCGTTTTTGTTTAGTGGATTTAAACCGAATACGGTTTAAGAAAGTCAGTATGCGAGCCGGTTGTTTTAATTTACGCCGGTTGTGGGGTACCGATGAGATTATGACCCACCTTGCCGAGATTTACGCTCAAGATCGAGGCTTTAATGTAATGAAATGTGTTTTATTGACACTGACTTATTTTCGGAAATTTTGGAAAAGAAGAGCGAAACGAACATTTTAAACATATTGTACTTAAAACATTTAAAACTGAACTTAATGAGTAAAGGGCTAACCAAACCGGATGATTGTAGTATGGATAGTTATTCGGTATTAAGAGATGGTATTCTCGACCATCTCGTTGATTTGGAGGTGATTACTCTCTCTGTTGTTGAAGGAAACATCTCTGTTGATTTAGACAATCACAAAAATGTGTTTGTCAGAGCTATTTGGAGATCCGGGAAAAATCTATTAGTAGAATTATCGGATCAATACGTTATTTCAATTAATAATTTAAACATTGATAATTTAAAGGACATTTATAATTATTTGACAACTTCGGCTAAACGTTGATCGGAAAGGAGTTGCGCACGCAACTCTTCCAGATTGCCGAATGTCATGTCCGATCGAATAAAACGATGTAATTCGATCCGGAGATTTTGCCCATAGAGGTTTTGATTAAAATGGAATAGATAAGTTTCTATCCTTTTTTCGCCGCACAAGGCAAGTGTTGGTCTTTCGCCAATATAGGTCATGGCTTTGTGGGGTTGTTCGTTTACGATTACCGTAGAAGCGTAAACGCCGTTCGGAGGAAGAAGTTTATCCGATTCATTGAGAGAGAGATTAGCCGTTGGAAATCCGATCGTCCGGCCTAAATGATTGCCTTCGACAACGATTCCTTCCAAAGTGTAAGGATAAGACAACATTTCGGCGGCGCGTTGCATATCGCCCGATTGGACGGCATGCCGGATTTGGGTTGAACTGATCGAAACATCCGGATTGCGCCATTCTTTCGCTTGAACGACTTGGATTCCGCAAGTGTGTCCGATTTCGGCGTAATCGGCAAAATCTTGTGTGCACCCTCGTCCGAATTTATGATCGTATCCAATTAATAAAAATCGAATATTCAATTGTTTGTGCAATATTTTTTGAATAAATTCTTCAGCTGTCAATTCGGAAAAGGCTTGTGTAAAAGGAATTAGGTAACAATAATCAAGTCCGGTAGAAGCCAATTGTCGAATGCGTTCATCGTAAGAATTAAGGAGTTGCAGGGAACGACCGGGCTGCAAAATTTTTTTCGGATGGGCGGAAAATGTGACCACCGAAGCGGGCAAATTCAAAGTTTGCGCGTGTTTCTTCAATTGCTCAATGAGATAACGATGTCCCCGGTGAACGCCATCGAAAAAACCGACAGTAGTAGCAGCCGGCTGTTGCAAAGCCACGGAATCGGAAATCGGAACGACTTTCATTTGGACGTTTTGGTTTTGATTTCCGCCTCGAATGGATGTTTCAAGTTTTTATAACTGATCAAATCGGCTTCGGCAGCTCCGATTTTTAACTTCGCTTTGAGCCTCAACGGAACTCTGTTGTTATCGTCGCTAATCCAAATTTCCATCGAGTTTTTCGATTCATTGAATGTTTTGTCGGCAATATCAATATTGAATTTCAACGCTTTGTATTTTACGTTACTTCCTCTATCTAAAATACTTGCACCTTGATAGCGGATGATAATATTGACTTTGCTTTCACCTAAAAATGTGGTGGTTGACAGGGCGATTCCGGGCGTTAGCTGCTCATAATTGAGAGCGCGGACATACATAAAAATATTCAGCAAATCATAACCCATATTGTTTACACTCAAAACGGTATCCACTTTGACTATCGTACTTTTCTCGCGAATCACGTGCACTTCCGTATAATTTTCGCCATATTTATTGATAAATAATTTTTCGAGGTAATGCGTATCGCCTTCGTTCACACTCCGGCCGTTGTAAAGCGGAATGAGTTTCGGCACGCTGATATACGAAGTCAACGTATCGCGGATTTTGTAAAATTTATCGAAAAAAGAATAGGTCTTAAAGGTGAGGATCGATTCGTAAGCCGCCTGCCGGTTATAAACCGCCGACTGAACCTGATAGTTTGCGCTGCCGGCCTTAATCATAACCAAACCATATTTATATTTGATTTCGTATTTCAGTTCTTCGCCGTGTTGAAAAGGATGTTCAGGCACTTGTGCATAGCCGCAAGAAACGATTATGCAAAGAAAAAACCAAAGCATTGTCCGCAGATAAATCTTTGATTTACAATCATGGAATACCTGGCATGCCCGCTCTGGACACAGGAGAAGTGTTGTTTTTGGGTTGGTTGCTATTTTGTTCATCTCGTTTGGGTTTTTTAACTACGGGTTTATTCTTTGTGATATCAACCGGCTTTTGTTTTTCCACCGGAACTTCCGTCACATTCCACGTTTGCTCAATATCGCTGTATTTGCGGATTTCAAAAAAACCATGGTAATAATAGACTCGTTCGGGCGGATATTTTTCAGTATAATTACCTGTATCCCAATGGCCATTGCCATTCGTATCGTCGATGTAGCGCAGGTAATATTTGGCTGGCTTGAGGTCTTCAAAAATCAATTCGCCGTCGATAAGTTGCGAAATCCGGACAACTTTATCGGAACTATTCAACAATTCGCCGAAACCTTTTCCGTTAATTCCTTCGATGGCCACATAGAGATTGCCGTATTCCTCTTCAATTTGGGTTTTGAATTTCAACGACAATTCATTATTTGTCTTTCCGTAAATACTTTGCAGTGCGGCAGAATCGACGGTCAAGCGGTATTCCTGTCCGTACGTCCACTTGTGATCTACACGCCATAATTGCGGATTCAAGCTGTCTTGCATCAATGGGAAATCTTGCTTTTTCCACAGTGTATCTACTTTATGCTCAAAGCGAATCCATTCATCAGGGAAGGATAAAACCGGTTCCGAAAAAGTAATTTTTAAAGTATCAAATACGTCAATCATGCCGGACGGAGTAACTTGAATCGTCAAAAATTCGGGCTTCGCGTCTTTTTTCGGCGGGGCCTTTTTCTTGAGAGTCAATTGCAAAGTATCCGTACGAGACGACAAACTATGTAACGAATCGGTAGCCAAGTAATTCATTTCAATTTTCAAAGTATCTCGTTGATAAACAGTGGAATCGACAATCCAATACGTCAAACTTTTCAGATCGGGCGCGCGCTCCGGAATCACCCAATTTTCAGGAGCGTCTGCATCCAGCAAACGGAGCTTGGGCGGCAAACCTTGACTGCTGTTGAAATGCAAGGAAAATTGTTTTTCGTTCACGCGTTCCGATTTGGTAAAATACTGCAATTGAAAATCTTCGGTGAATAAAAAGAGCGTGACATCGTCGGGAGTGAAGCGGTTGTAATGAACGGTGCGGATGGAATCAACCGTCAAACTGTCTTTCCAAATCGTATCCGCGCGAACGGCCGGTTCAAAACTGGGGATAATCAAACTATCGTCGAAAGCGATAGCCTCTTCCGGTTGGTCGAAACGGTAATTGCGATTCTGATCGTTCAGTGCAAACACGTGATACGTTCCGGGCGACACATTGCGGATCCAGAAACGCCCGCGATCGTTGGTGCGGGAAGTGCGCAGAAACGGCAAGGAAGTGAAAGCCGAATCGTCTAAATTGACGTGCAATCCGACCATAATATTCGGCATCGGCTCCAGATTTTCGGCGTTCAGCAAAATGCCCGAAACAATCAACGAATCGACAACATCGCCCGTCGAAAAAGCATACGTGAAACCTTCGATGGCGTTTTTTTCATTATTGTCCACAATAGCGTCGGTGAAATCGAATGTGTAAGTGGTATTGGGCAAAAGCGAATCTTTGAGTTCGACTGTGATTTTTCGTCCGATGGCCTTGATCACCGGCGCTTGCTGCTGAGGCGGCGTAATAATCACTTTTTCGGAAGGTTTTTCGAGGCTAATGTATTCGTCGAACAGTAGTTCGATTTTATGTCCCGTGAAACGTATGGTATTCGGCTCCGGCTTGCTCGCGATCATTTGCGGCGGAGTGAGGTCGTAAGCGCCGCCGGATGGACTTCCGATACTTGCGCAAGCATAAAAGCCACAGAGGATTAGCAATCCTAAGAGGATAAACGATACGATTTGTTCCAAGCGACGAATGAGCTGCATCCAATAAAATTTATCAATTCAGAGTGCAAAAATACAAATATCCCGATTTTTTGTTACCTTTGTTAGAGTTTTTTATTCATTCATTACATGAATTATTTTATGAAGAAATTATTGTATGCTCCGTTTTGTGTTCTTTTTTGCCTCCTTTTCTTTGCTTGCGGAGGCATTTCGCTTGAAAAACAACTCCAATTGGCAGTGGCTCTCACCAACAAAACCACTCCGGTGATGGTGACGAGATGACCCGTTTGGACAATGCGGATGGAGAGTCGATTACCGACATAACGATCATTCCGGAAGATTATCAATAAAAATCCGCGCTTTCATTCGTGAGATCGAGAGTTTAAATTATCTTTGTTGATCCCGTATTTTTCCTGACAATGCAGATTGCCTTGCGGTTCGACATGAACCACAATGTCATAAATATTTTCGATCGACGATTTGATGCTTTCTTCCACTTCCTGGGCGATGTGGTGCGCTTCGGTCAATGTAATGTTTCCGTCGGCTTCAATATCCAAGACAATATTGTATAAATTGCCGACATGGCTGGAACGGATCCGGTGCGGATTAGTTGCGCCCGGCACTCGTTCGACGGATTGGATAATTGCTTTATATACAGATATATCCGACATTCCATCCATCAAAACAATATTCGCATCTCGAAAAATTCCGATTGCCGAATAAATAATATATAAGCTGACCAATAAAGCAACAACCGGATCGAGAATCGGAAGTTTCAAGCAAAACGTGAAACCCAGCCCAATCAATACGCCGACCGAAATAATCACGTCATTACGCATATTAATCGCATTCGCTTTCAGCATCGACGAATCGACCCGCTTACCTTGCTGGAACTGGTAAAGCGCCAACAACAATTTTCCAACAATGGAAATAACCGTCGCTGCTACTGCAATTGTTTCCGGCATCTGCACTTCTCCCGGATGAATCAGCTCTTTAATGGCCGTTAATCCCATTTGTCCACCCATAAATAAAATAACGAAAGACAGAATCGTAGAAGCCATATTTTCCGCTTTTTCGCGACCATAAGCGTATTTGGAATCGGGAGGTAAAACCATGATTGAAGAGGTGATCAGGATAATGATTGAAGTCACTACATCCGAAGCCGAATCCAATCCGTCGCTCAGCACAGCCAAACTGCCTGAAATTAGCCCGATGATGATTTTCAGGAGAGATAAAAAGGCATTTCCGAAGACACTGATCCAGGAAGTGCGGGTCATGATTTTGTTTTTGCCTTGCATATATTTTTGAGTGGGGCAAAGATACGAAAATATTTTAAAATTTCTCCAGATCCCATTGAAAACCAGAATTTAAACCGTATCTTTGCAGCCGTTTTATTATAACAACATAATGTCTAACTTATTAATTATCAATTTTATTAACAATCATGAGTGAAGAATTGGAAAAAGTAGAACCGGTACAAACGGAAGAAACTCAGGAAGTTCCTGCCGTTGAAAGCGTGCCTGTGGCAGAACCTGCGCCCGCAGTAGAAATAGCAGAAGAACCTGCGCCCGCAGTAGAAGTGGCAGAGGAGCCTGCACCTGCACCCGTCGTAGAAGCAGCAGAACCTGCACCTGTCGTAGATGCGCCCGTCGTAGAAGCGAAAGAGCCTGAAGCAGAACCTGTTAAAAAAGAAGCGAAAAAAGAAACCAAAGCGCCGAAAGCAGCTAAAGAAGATTTCGACTGGGATGCTTACGAAAAAGGCGACCTGCTCAGTGACGTCAGCCGGGACAAATTAATTGAAACTTACGATCAATCTTTGAGCCGTATCAACGACCGCGAGGTGGTGGTAGGTAAAGTAACATCCTTAAACAAACGGGAAGTTGTGGTCAACATCGGCTACAAATCCGATGGCGTCGTTTCGATGAACGAATTTCGCTACAATCCAGACTTGAAAGTGGGCGACGAAGTAGAAGTTTACATTGAAAGCCAAGAAGATAAAAAAGGACAATTGATCCTTTCCCATAAAAAAGCGCGCGCTACCCGTTCTTGGGATCGCGTCAATACTGCGCTCGAAACCAACGAAATCGTGAAAGGTTATGTGAAATGTCGCACGAAAGGCGGTATGATCGTCGATGTATTCGGAATCGAAGCATTCTTGCCGGGTTCGCAAATCGATGTGAAACCGATCCGCGATTACGATGTATTCGTTGACAAAACCATGGAATTTAAAGTGGTTAAAATCAATCAAGAATTTAAAAACGTGGTCGTTTCGCATAAAGCGCTTATAGAAGCTGAATTGGAACAACAGAAGAAAGATATTATCGCCAAACTTGAAAAAGGTCAGGTATTGGAAGGTATCGTTAAAAATATCACCACTTACGGTGTATTCATCGACTTGGGCGGCGTGGATGGCTTGATCCATATCACCGATTTGAGTTGGGGTCGCGTTGCGCATCCGGAAGAAATCGTTACGTTGGATGAAAAAATCAATGTGGTTATTCTGGATTTCGATGACGAAAAGAAACGCATTGCTTTGGGATTGAAACAATTAACTCCTCATCCTTGGGATGCTTTGGACGAAAACCTGAAGGTAGGCGACGTTGTGAAAGGAAAAGTAGTTGTAATGGCCGATTATGGCGCATTCATCGAAATTGCTCAAGGCGTAGAAGGTTTGATTCACGTTTCGGAAATGAGCTGGACACAACATTTGAGAAGCGCACAGGATTTCATGAAAGTGGGCAACGATGTCGAAGCGGTTATTTTGACTTTGGATCGCGACGAACGCAAAATGTCGTTGGGTATCAAACAATTGAAAGCCGATCCTTGGGAAGAAGTAGAGGCGAAATATGGCGTTGGCACCAAACATACGGCCAAAGTACGTAACTTCACCAACTTCGGCGTATTTGTCGAAATCGAAGAAGGTGTAGAAGGTTTGATTCACATTTCCGACTTGAGTTGGACGAAAAAAATCAAACATCCGAGCGAATTTACTTCCCTCGGCGCCGACATCGAAGTGCAAGTCTTGGAAATCGACAAGGAAAATCGTCGTTTAAGCCTGGGTCACAAGCAATTGGAAGAAAATCCATGGGATGTATTTGAAACGATTTTCACACTCGGCTCGATTCACGAAGGCACCATCATCGAATTGCTGGACAAAGGCGCAGTCGTTTCCTTAGCTTACGGTGTAGAAGGTTTCGCCACTCCCAAACATTTAGTAAAAGAAGACGGGTCGGTAGCGCAATTGGATGAAAAATTGAATTTCAAGGTAATTGAATTTAATAAAGATTCCAAACGTATCATCTTGTCGCACAGCCGGATATTTGAAGATGAACAGCGCGAGGCTAAAAAAGAAGCCACCGCTGTCGCTTCCGAAAAGAAATCTTCTAAAAAATCCAAAAAGGAAAAAGAAGAAACTCTCACACAGCCGGTTATGGAAAAAACCACGTTGGGCGACATTTCCGAACTGGCCGAATTGAAGGAAAAAATGGACGGAAATAAAGAATAAGGATTTCCTAACGAATCTAAATGCAGGAGAGAATATTTCAAAATATTCTCTCCTCTTTATTTTCAATTAATTAGTAAAGTTGCAAGTTGATCAACCGTCACACGCACATCCCGTTCTGTCTGCAATCGGTCGGCGTGAAAGACATGAGTTGCCCGGCGATAAAACGATTCTCTTTCTTCCAGATTTTCGAGGATAAACGATTTCAGTTCTTCCGGAGTTTTCCCTTTGATTAGCGGCCGCTTATCTTGTCCTCGCAGTAAACGGTTCAGCAATTCGTCGGGACTGATTTGCAAGTAAATTGTTTCACCTTCGCAATTCATGAACGCCATATTGTCAAAAAAACAGGGCGTTCCTCCGCCGGTAGAGATAACGACCTGCTCAAATTGCGCCACTTCCTGCAACAAGTTCCGTTCGATTTCGCGGAAACCGGTTTCACCTTTTTCAGCAAAAATCTCGCTGACGGATTTGTGGTATCTGTTTTCGATAAAGGAATCCAAATCAATAAATTGCATTCCCAAATTTTGAGCAAGTCGTTTCCCTACGGTCGTTTTTCCCGACCCCATATATCCGACCAAAAAGAGTTTGCGTTTTACGTTCACCAGATAAACTTCACCACAAACTCATAGCTGGAATACGAAGGCATTTTCGGCGCATGATCATCGAACTTCATGACGAAAACAACGTGACCGGGATTAAATTCAACGGTAGCTTGTTCTTCCCATTTATAAGTCAAATTACCTTGACTATCTTTGATATTGAAAAAATCGCTGAAAGGCAATTGAGTCATAATGCTTATGCCATTCAAAGCATAATAAAAATAGCCGACCATAACGCCGTCGTTAAATACTTTTTCCGTCAATTTCGGCTCTGCAATATCGCAATAATAGTAGTTGCCGGTTTGATCGCTGTACGTTTTCCAGTCTTGTGCAGTAACTGTGTACTTGTGTGTGTAAGAGTTTACATCATAATGTTCTTCCGTTGTATATTCTTTGGTACAAGCGGAAAAAATAACGGCTGTTAAAGCTAAAAATACGAACTTTCTCATACTGATTTCATTTTTTAAATTAGGTAATATTGATATAGGACACGCGAACGCGCCTCCGGTTTAAATTCATGCTTCAAGAATGGCTGTTAAATAATCCCAGAACTTCTGCACGGTAGCGATTTCCACTTTTTCGTCGGGCGAATGCGGAAACTTGATTGTCGGGCCAAACGAAACCGTATCCAAGCCCGGCACGTTCGACAAGATGATGCCGCATTCCAATCCGGCGTGCATCACTTCGACTTTCGGCTTGTGTCCGCGCTGCTGTTCAAAGACTTTTTCCATCACGGCCAAAATCGACGAATTCGGATTCGGATCCCAGCCTGGATAACCATTGCCTATTTCGATGAAATCGGCTCCAGCCAAAGTAAATACGCTTTCGATGCTGCTACAAATTGCGGCTTTTTTGCTCTCGGAAGACGAACGCGCCAAAAATTTAATTTCCGTCAAGCCTTCGCTCGATTGGATAATCGCCAGGTTGATCGACGTTTCTACCGTATCGGGAATGTGAGCAAAACGATTGATCACATTATTCGGACAAGCGTTAATAGCGTGAGTCAGTTTGTGTTGTACCACCTTCGGAATCAAAGTCATTTCCGGCGTAATCTTCACTCGTTCCGCTTTGAAACTGATGGGATTTTCGATCCCGTCAAATTCGGCGTTAAACAACGATTCGTAACCGGCTGCCATTTCGAGGATTCGCTCGTAATTTTCTTTGCCGTCTGCGACAATTATCGCAAAAGCTTCGCGCGGAATCGCATTGCGCAAGCTCCCGCCGGAAACCGACGACAAGCGAATATCATAAGTCATCATCGCATCCTTTAAAAATCGGAACATCAACTGGTTAGCGTTAGCTCGTCCCAAATGGATGTCCACGCCGCTGTGCCCGCCTTTCAGTCCGGTGAGCGATACTTTCACGGCCACATCTTCTTTCGGAATCCACGTTTCGTCTTCGTATTGAAATTGAGCGGTCACATCTGCGCCGCCGGCACAACCGATATACAACTCGCCATCCAGTTCGGAATCAAGGTTCAACATGATTTTTCCGTTGATAAATCCCGGCCGCACGGCCAAAGCGCCGTACATTCCTGTTTCTTCGTCGGTAGTAAACAAACCTTCCAATGGTCCGTGTTTCAAATCTTTGGCTTCGAGAATCGCCATCGTAGTCGCTACGCCGATGCCGTTGTCGGCGCCCAAAGTCGTTCCTTTCGCTTTCACCCAATCGCCGTCGATCCATGGTTGAATCGGATCTTTCGTGAAATCAAACGGAACGTCGGAATTAGCTTGCGGCACCATATCCAAATGGCTTTGCAGAATAATTGTCGGCCGGTTTTCATAACCCAGAGTGGCCGGTTTGCGAATGCAAATATTATTGGCCGCATCGCGCAAGGTTTCCAATCCCAATTGTTTACCGAAATTTTCGACGAAAGCCGTAATAGCTTCGCTGTGTCCCGACGGACGAGGAATTTGCGTTAACTCTTGAAAGTGCTTCCACACATTGGAAGGAGTAAGATCGAGCAGGTTGTTTTTCATGATTAGTTTATTTTTATCGTTTTATATATTTCTATTTTTTAATCAGTTACATTGACATGCGATTCTTTCGATTTTTGGTAAGAAAGCATGGCAATTCCGAATAAACCGCAAAGTACGACCCAAATAGATTGGAACGCAAATACTGCTGTTGCAAAAGCAGTTGCATGTTCACGGCTAACCATAAAAGCGCACAAACCCAGCACGGTAGCCGCTTGCCAAGGCCCCAAGCCTCCATTGGAAGGAACTCCCATACTTATACTATTTAAAGTAAATATAAATAATGCCGCTGCAAAACCCAAATGAGCGGTAAAATCAAAAGCGAAAAATGTAATGAAAAAGTAGAGAAAATACGAAATCCAAATCCCGAAAGTATAAACAATAAAACGCTTCTTCTGCTTCATTTTACCGACCACCAGAATATCTTTATATAAACCTGTGAAAAAATTCTGGATACTTTTCACTATTTTATTTTCCTTGAAAAAGACTAAAATAGCGACGGCAATCACAACGACAAGTCCCAGAGCGATATAAAGTGGGGCAGAAGTCAAAACCGGCGACAAATCAAAAAGCTCGTGATTACGATGGAAAGCTTTGGCATTAAGCAAGAAAGCGATCAGCGTAATCAGAAGAACCATCAACATATCAAATACGCGATCGACAATCAACGTGCCGATCAATTTAGAAAACGGCACTTTTTCCTTTTTGGAAATAATCGTGCATCGCCAAATCTCGCCTACACGCGGAAGAGCAAAATTAACTGCATAATTTCCCAAAACGGCATAAACCAAATTGAGTTTACGCGGATAATAGCCTAATGATTTGATAATCAAATTCCAGCGCAAACCTCGAATCACATTGCCGGAAAGCCCGAACAATAAGGAAACGGAAAGAATCACCCAATTGGCTGAGCGGATCGTCGCCCACAACTCACTGAAATTCGTCCCTTTATAAAGAAAATACAGAATGATGATTCCTAAAAACAGCGGGATGGTTACTTTGAGTGTTTGCAGAATAAGCGCTTTTAACTTTGGGGGCATGAATCTTGCATTTTTTGATTATCTTTGCAAAGATAATGTTTTTTACTTTTTGAAAGATGTATCATCGCGAAATTCGTCCGAAAAAATCATTAGGGCAGCATTTTTTAAAAGATCTGTCCGTAGCGGAAAAAATTGCCGAAACGCTGAATGTTTGTCCCGGTCTTCCGGTGTTGGAAGTAGGGCCGGGCACAGGCGTACTCACGCAATTTCTTCTGCGCGACTGCAAAGATCTGACTGTCGTTGAATTAGATAAAGAATCAGTCGAATACCTGAAAACGCATTATCCGGAATTAAACGGACGGATTTTGGAAAAAGATTTTTTGAAGTTGGATTTGGCCGCTTCGTTTCATCAACCTTTCTGTGTGATCGGCAATTATCCCTACAATATTTCCAGTCAGATTTTTTTCAAAGTATTAGAATACAAAGATTTGATTCCGTTTTGCTCCGGTATGGTACAGAAAGAAGTTGCCGAACGGTTAACCGCCAATCCGGGGAAAAAAGCCTACGG
>JAISKG010000127.1 GCA_031261015.1 Dysgonamonadaceae bacterium
ATAATCAATCGGAGGAATTTGCAAATGCGCCCACGACGGCATTTCCAAAGTTTGCCAATGACGAAATGCTTTCAAACGAAAATCGAGCAACCATTCCGGCTCTTCTTTCTTGGCCGAAATCACGCAGATGATTTCTTCATTCAATCCTTTGGCTATGAAATCAGTATGAATATCGGTCGTAAAACCGTATTCATACTCTTTATTGGTAAATTCATTGAGTAGATCGCTAGAATTTTCTGCCATAACTTTTTCTTTTTAATGCGCAAAATAATGTTTCAAAACCGGGTAAATCGTTGGGACTACAGCTTTGACTCTCGAATAGAAAATGGATTTGTTTTGGACGGAAGAAGAAATTACTTGCGACTGCAGATCAAAAATGGACAACACATTCAATATCAGGCTTAAAGATAAAACCCAGATAAACATACCGAATAATCCACCCAGCAAAGTATTCAAAGGTTTGGCCGGTGTCATTTTAATTGCGAAACTAACTAATTTCCCGATCAGACAAATAATTACAATAATAGCTACAAAAGCCAATATATAAACCAAACCGCTGATTATAGCCGAAGAAAAACCGCCGTTGAACCATTTTTCCAAATACGGACGAATCAACGCCGCCATTTGTCCCGAAAAAAAGATCGCAATTATCAAAGCGACCAACGAAACCGCCTGTTTGATAAATCCGCTGAATAAGCCTCTTATCAAACCCGCCACCGCACAAATCAGAATGATGACGTCTAATCCATTCACTACAAGGTTTGTTTTACTTCGATGTTTTCAAAAGCTTCGACAATATCGCCGATCTTAATATCATTGAAATTTTGGATATTCAATCCACATTCATAGCCTTGTGCCACTTCTTTCACATCGTCTTTGAAGCGTTTCAGCGAACCAAGTTCGCCGGTATAAATCACGATGCCGTCACGAATAAGGCGGATTTTGTTGCCACGCTTGATTTTTCCTTCACGTACCATACAACCGGCCACCGTTCCCACTTTGCTGATTTTGAACACTTCGCGAATTTCGACGTTTGCCGTAATTTCTTCCTTAATTTCCGGAGAAAGCAAGCCTTCCATTGCCGATTTTACTTCTTCGATCGCATTGTAAATAATGGAATACAAGCGAATATCGACACCTTCTTTCTCGGCCAGTTTGCGCGCCGATTGTGACGGTCGCACTTGGAAACCAACAATGACGGCATTCGAAGCGGCAGCCAAAATCACATCTGATTCGGAAATCTGACCTACGCCTTTGTGAATCACGTTCACTTGCACTTGATTGGTCGAAAGACGAATCAAGGAATCGGAGAGCGCTTCGATCGAGCCATCCACGTCGCCTTTCACGATCACATCCAACTGTTGGAAGTTGCCGATAGCGATGCGACGGCCGATGTCGTCGAGTGTTAGTAGTTTTTGCGTACGTAAGCCTTGCTCACGTTGTAATTGTTCGCGTTTAGTAGTGATTTCGCGCGCCTCTTGTTCCGACTCAAGCACATGGATTTTATCTCCGGCTTGCGGTGCGCCGTTCAATCCTAAGATTAATACGGGTTCGGCCGGTCCGGCTTCTTTAATTCGTTGATTCCTTTCGTTGAACATCGCTTTTACGCGGCCGAAATGTGTTCCGGCCAAGACAATATCGCCCATTTTCAGCGTACCGTTTTGTACGAGCATCGTCACCATGTAACCGCGGCCTTTATCCAAAGACGATTCAATGACCGAACCGATGGCTTTTCGTTTCGGATTAGCTTTCAGATCAAGCATTTCCGCTTCCAACAATACTTTTTCGAGCAATTCTTTGATTCCGATGCCTTGTTTGGCAGAAATATCCTGCGATTGGTAGTTTCCGCCCCAATCTTCGACAAGGTAATTCATGTTGGCCAAAGCCTCCTTGATTTTTTCGGGATTCGCTCCCGGCTTATCTATCTTATTGATAGCGAATACTATTGGAACTCCCGCGGCGGAAGCATGGTTGACTGCTTCAACGGTTTGAGGCATCACGCTATCGTCAGCAGCGACAATGATAATAGCGATGTCGGTCACGCTGGCTCCGCGAGCACGCATGGCGGTAAACGCTTCGTGTCCCGGCGTATCCAAGAATGTAATTTGGCGACCGTCAGGTAATTTCACGTTGTATGCTCCGATGTGTTGCGTGATTCCTCCAGCCTCGCCGGCAATCACGTTTGTGTTGCGGATGCTGTCGAGTAACGAAGTTTTTCCGTGATCGACGTGTCCCATCACCGTCACGATCGGCGGGCGAGAAGTTAAATCGATGAGATCGTCTTCTTTGTCGGTAATAGCTTCGACTACTTCCGCGCTCACATATTCGGTTTTGTAGCCGAATTCGTCAGCTACAATATTAATGGTTTCCGCATCCAAGCGTTGGTTGATCGACACCATCATGCCGATCGCCATACATGTAGAAATAACCTGAACCACAGGAACATTCATCATGTTGGCCAAATCATTGACCGTCACAAATTCGGTGATTTTAATCACTTTGCTTTCTTGACGGTCCAATTCCATTTGTTCGTTCTGGCGTTGGTTGACCGCTTCCCGTTTTTCCTTGCGGTATTTTGCGCCTTTTTTCTGCGGCTTGTTGGTCAGGCGAGCCAAGGTTTCCTTGATTTGCTTTTGAACGTCTTCCTCGTTGACTTCGTTTTTCGCCGCAGGCTTGCGCAATTTTAAGCGGGAAGCATCCGGTTTTGCGCCGCCGCCAAGCGTGGAGATACCTTTTTCTATATCAATCTTTTCCCGTTTGATACGGTTGCGTTTCTTTTTCTTTGCATCTTCCGTTTCCGGCTTTTGATTGGCATTGGCGTTTGCATTGGCATTTACCTCTTTTTTGCCGGATTTGTTGGCTACTGCTGTTGCTGCCGCTGCTACCGCTTTTTTCTGTTGAGTTGCCAGTGCAGCTTTGCGGTCTTTTTCCGCCCGTTCGCGACGTTTTTCCTCTTTCGTCTTTTTGCGGGGACGAGTCGATTGATTCAAGGTAGAAAGATCAACTTTTCCCATCACCTTGATGCGCGATTCGAATTGCGGCGCGTGCAAGCGGAAAACTTCGCTGCCTGCCGGAGCCGTAGCTTCTTCGGTTTCTTCAGCAGCCGGTTGCTCTACTATTATTTCTTCTTCGAAAGAATCTTCTTCGTCATCTGCCTCGTCGTCGAAAATCTCCTCCTCGTCATCTTCTTCAAAGACTTCTTCTTCAACGGGTTCTTCTGCGCTCTCTACCACTATGTCTATGATTTCTTCTTCTTCGGCAACAAGAGGTTCGACGACGACTTCCGTTTTTGCCTCCTCAAATAAATCCGGTTCCGGCTGAGGTTCCTCAACGGGTGCGGGTTTCTTTTTCCCAATATTATCCAGATCAATTTTCCCGATCATGTTAAACCGGGGCTTGCTTTCTTCCGGAATTTCAGTTTTGATCTCCTCGACTTTTTTCGGATTATCATAACCTGCAACTGCCACCGATTCTTTACGTTCTTTGCTGTGGCGTTCCTGACTTATCTTCTCAGATTCGCGTTTCAGGTCTTTGTCCTTATTAAATTCTTTGACAAGGAGTTCGTATTCTTCGTCGCTAATTTTCGTATTCGGATTTTCTTCCGTGGGAAAACCCTTTTTTTGTAGAAATTCCACGACTGTGGACAATCCTACATTCAAATTTCTTGTTACTTTGTTTAATCGAATAGACATATAATATTTTTAATGAGCGCAATGTTTTATTCTTCTTCAAATTCGGCTTTCAGGATAGTCAATACTTCATCGACCGTATTTTCTTCCAAGTCGGCTTTTTCGATGAGTTCGTTGCGGTCGGCGGCCAGTACATTTTTAGCCGTATAACAGCCGATATTTTTGAGCGCATCAATGACCCAAGCTTCGATTTCATCCGAAAATTCGTCTAAGTAGATGTCTTCGCCGTCCACGTCGATATCGCGGAAGACATCGATCGTGTATTCCGTAAGCATACTCGCCAATTTGATGTTCAATCCGCCTTTTCCGATGGCCAAAGAAACTTCTTCGGGACGAAGGAAAACCTCCGCTTTTTTGTCTTCTTCGTTGATTTTAATGGAAGATATTTTCGCCGGACTCAAGGCACGCTGAATAAACAAGGCCGTGTTGTTCGTATAGTTGATGACGTCGATATTCTCGTTGCACAATTCGCGGACAATTCCATGGATGCGAGCGCCTTTCATTCCCACGCAGGCGCCAACAGGATCGATGCGGTCGTCGTAAGACTCAACAGCGACTTTGGCACGTTCGCCCGGAATGCGGGCAATGCGTTTGATGGTGATCAGCCCGTCGTGAATTTCGGGAACTTCCAGTTCAAACAAGCGTTGCATGAACAAAGGCGATGTGCGGGAAACGATGATTTTCGGATTATTGTTCAAGTTTTCCACTTTCACGACTACAGCGCGGCGCGTTTCGTTTTTGCGGAAGAAATCGCCCGGAATTTGTTCGGTGCGCGGCAGAATCAACTCGTTTTCTTCGTCGTCCAACAACAAGATCTCTTTCTTCCAAATCTGATAAACTTCGGCAGAAACGATTTGTCCGACACGGTCTTTATATTTCGTGTAAAGCGAATCTTTCTGTAATTCAAGGATTTTGGAAGCCAAAGCCTGACGAAGGTTCAGCACAGCGCGGCGGCCGAAACCGGCAAAATTCACTTCGTCGGTAATTTCTTCACCTACTTCGTAATCTTCGTCGATTTTCCGGGCTTCAGACAAGGAAATTTGCAAGTTGGAATCTTCCAATTCGTTGTCGGGCACCACTTCACGATTGCGCCAGATTTCAAAATCTCCCTTATCGGGATTGATAATAATATCGTAATTTTCGTCGGAGCCGAACATTTTGCTGATAACATTCCGGAAAGCTTCTTCGAGCACACTGATCAACGTCGTCCGGTCGATATTTTTCAATTCTTTAAATTCCGCGAACGTATCGATCATACTAACGGTTTCTTGTTTTTTCGCCATAGGTATTTATTTGAATCTGATTATATTTTTTACATATTTAACTGCTTCATAAGTAAACGTTTCCGTTTCTTCGACAGTGATTTTCCGTTTTGCTCCTTCCGGCTTAACCTGTTTTTCGACCGTGACTGAAAATTGCGTATCGCCGGCTTCCGTCAGCACGCCGGAAAGTTTGCGGCCTTCTTTTGTGAGGACTTCCACTTCGCGGCCGATATTTTTCCGGTATTGCCGCAAAATCTTGAACGGCTGGCCGATGCCTGCCGAGCCGACTTCGAGTTCGTAATCTTCCGTTTCGCGATCGAGCCGCGCTTCAATCTGTTTGGTCAGAGCAACGCAATCATCGATACTGATTCCTCGATCACTATCTATTTCGACACTAATCCGGTTATCCTGCGTGACTTGCACTTCGACCAAATACTGATCCGTATCCGTCAAAACGTCCTCTACAATCCCTTTAACTACCGCTTTTTCTATCATACAATAATAAAAGAGAGGGGCATCGCCCCCCTCCTCCTTTGTTTCGAGGGCAAAGGTAATATTTTATCTTGTTAATAACAAATATTATAGAGTTTTTTTTGCAAAATGAGGGATTTCAGTGTAAAAATACTACAATCCGTTAAAACCTCA
>JAISKG010000228.1 GCA_031261015.1 Dysgonamonadaceae bacterium
CCGGCCGTTTGATAAGCTTCGGAATGCGTATCGGTTGTGCTCCAGATATTTTCGGCCGTTGCGCCGGTCGTGTAGGTCCACATATACAAAAAGGCCGCCCAGCAGAAAAATTGCACCAGACCGACCGTCCAGAATACTTTTGGAGCATTTTTCAATAAGGTGATGAAATCGGCTTTCTCCTTTTTCTCCGGTTTTTCGGCAATGCCATGAAATTGAGCGTATTCGCGAGGCGGCATTTCCTTCACTTTGATTACTGTATAAATTACGCAGAGAATCAAAATCGCCGCGCCCACGTAGAATGAATAAATCACCGAGTCGGGCACAATGCCGGGATTAGCCACATTGGAAATTCCAATCCATGTGAAAAGGAACGGAAAAATAAACCCGATTACGCTACCGGCGTTACACAAAAAACTTTGAATCGAATACGCAAAGCGTTTTTGTTTTTCGTTGACCATATCGCCCACCAACATTTTGAACGGTTGCATGGCCATATTAATCGAAGTATCGAGAAACATCAAGGCGACAAGTCCGAAGATCATCGCGCCGCCGACCAAATGGAAACTGCCGGCGTTGGGCAACAAGCACATAACGATAATCGCCACAATAGCTCCCACAAACAAATACGGAATCCGGCGGCCGAATCGCGTCCACGTGCGGTCGCTCAAAGTGCCTACAATCGGTTGTACGATAATACCCATTAAAGGAGGAAGGATCCAGAAGTAACTCAAATTATGCGGGTCGGCGCCCAAAGTAGCAAAAATGCGGCTGATGTTTGCGCTTTGCAAAGCGTAAGCAATTTGTACGCCGAAGAATCCAAAACTCAGGTTCCAGAGTGACCAAAACGATAGCGATGGTTTTTGTTTCATTGCAATGAGAAATTTAAAGTTAATGGACAAAGATACGGTAATTTTGGAGATAATTGAAAGAAAGAGTTGGTTTTTTATCCTTTTGAACGTCTAAATCTTTTAATTACCTTTGTCTTCCAAATATAACATCAACTTTACAGAATCATGAATAACTCTTTATTAGATAAACTCAACGCCTTAGTCCTCCGCTTCGAAGAAGTCGCCATTCTTATCACCGACCCTGCCATCACGTCCGATATGAAACGTTTCGTAAAATTAAATAAAGAATACCGCGACTTGGAAAAAATTGCGAAAGCCCGCGATCGCTACCGGCAAGTTCTGATCAATCAGGAAGAAGCCAAAACTATTTTGGAACAGGAAAACGATCCGGAATTGCGCGAAATCGCCCGCGAAGCTTTGGACGAATCCGTACAGCAATTGCCTGAGTTGGAGGAAGAAATCAAATTATTGCTGATTCCTGCCGATCCGCAAGACAGTAAAAACGCCATCGTGGAAATCCGTGGTGGAACCGGCGGCGATGAAGCGGCGATCTTTGCCGGCGATCTCTACAAAATGTATGCCAAATACTGCGAATCGAAAGGCTGGAAAGTAGCCGTAACCAGCAGCAGCGAAGGCACAATCGGCGGGTTCAAGGAAATTATTTTTACGGTGACCGGCGAAAATGTGTATGGAACGCTCAAGTACGAATCGGGCGTTCACCGCGTGCAGCGCGTGCCGGTGACGGAAACGCAGGGGCGCGTGCATACTTCGGCAGCCACAGTCGCCGTATTGCCCGAAGCCGAAGAATTTGATGTGGACATTAAAGAATCGGATATTCGCGTGGATATTTTTTGCGCTTCCGGACACGGCGGACAATCGGTCAATACGACCTATTCGGCTATTCGTTTAGTGCATTTGCCGACTGGGATTTCCGTGCAATGTCAGGACGAAAAATCCCAACTGAAAAATAAAGCCAAGGCGATGGTCGAACTTCGTTCGCGGATCTATAATATGGAATATCAGAAATATTTAGACGAAATTGCTTCCAAGCGCAAGACTATGGTTTCTACCGGCGACCGCTCGGCCAAGATCCGTACGTATAATTATCCGCAAGGGCGCGTTACCGACCACCGGATCAATTACACCCTGTATAATCTCCCGGCTTTCGTCGGCGGAGATATACAGGGCGTAATTGATCAATTGATGGTGGCGGAGAATGCGGAACGGTTGAAGGAGAGTGAATTGTAATGTATGTAGCGATGCAACATGTTATGCAAGACCTTGTTGTGTCTTAAATTCGGCAATAGTTATAATTTTTGTTGTTTCAAATGATTTCAGAATAAGTAAATCATTGTCGCCCGTAAGCAAATAATCGGTACACGAATCTTTAGCCAACGACAACAAAAAATTATCCTTTGTATCCCTACAAATATTAACTTGTGACACAACAGAATAATAAACAGCAAATTCTTCAATAAGATTGGACACATAATTCCAGTCTTCATCGGTAAAAAACTTTTTCAGCTTCGGACGGTTGGCAACCTCGATCAACTCTGATAGTAATTCATCGCTGAAAACTAAGCGAATATTACCTTTTCCCAATAAATTGTCCAGAAAATCAAAATTTTTCGTCAGTAAAAAGCTAATCCATAGGTTGGTATCAAGAATGACTTTGCATTTTCCGTGCATAACGTTGTTGTCTAACCGTTTCAACTTCTTGGGTTATCTCTTCTAATGACGGAACTTCCGATTCGTTTCTGCGCAATGTTGCAAGACGTTGCTGAAACAAAGGTTTTGGTTGAATATTGATTAAATTCAAATCAGCCAAGTTCAGTAATAGCGCCTTAGCTTTTGGATTCAATATCTCTACATTTAGCGCCTCCATAGTTTTGTTGCTTCTAAGATAAATTTATGTACAAAGATACGAACAAATTATTCGCCTGCAATCATTTTGGGAAGTAATATTGCGCATAACTACAAATATATTACCTTTGCATTTGAAATTCAAACAAAAATAACTTATGTAACAAATCGAAGGTTAAACAGTTAAAATAGTTGAGCTAACGCTCTTAATTCTCCGAAGGAACGAAATCTACCAAAATTTCAAACCAAATATGATCGAGAATAAATTGCGAAAGTTTACGCTGTGACAGGCGTGAACTGTTCGTGCTATAGATCATAAAGGTTTTGGTAGAGCCTGTTTCTTAGGATAGCACAACAAGAACAGTTTACGCTTTTTTTAATGAAAAACTATCAAAAACTACATATTGGAAATCTCATTTGTGCTCAATTAAAAGAAGAGGGACGAACCAAAAAATGGCTGGCCGCTCAAGTGCATTGTTCCGAGAGTTGTTTGTGCAAAATGCTGCAAAAAGAAAGCATACACGTAGATCTATTGTTGAAAATTTCGTTGGCTCTCCAACACGATTTTGTTGAGTATCTTCACAATTATTATCTTGAAAATTTAAGGGCAAAATAAAAAGGGCATTATTAAGCGCCCAGCGGACGCATCGCTTTGTAACCGGGGGTGAGCGCGACCCG
>JAISKG010000005.1 GCA_031261015.1 Dysgonamonadaceae bacterium
TGCTGTACAATTCTTCATACATTCCGTAAACTTCCTGCAATTGATCTACGCGGGTATATCCGCCTAACAAATTGCGGTAACTCACGATTCGCTTGGCAAAAGACGAGCCGATACTCGGAATTTTCATTAATTGGGCAGTGTCGCAGGAGTTAAGTTCGACGGTTTCTCCGGAGGATAGTTTTTCGGTTTTAGAGTAAACAGTGGGCTTGGGGATTTCTTCTTTGTGATAGTAGGTGTGTTTTTCTGGAGAGCGAGTGGGGGAGGGGCTATTGGGACGATAGGGATCGGCTGACGAGGCGGAATAAGTTTTTTGCTTGTAAGATATAATCTCTTGTTTATCGGAAATCTCCAATTTTTCGATTGGCGGCAATTCTTTGGGTGTGAAAAGCCATTTTCCCAGAAAAATTCCGGTGATTAATACAACTAAAAAGAAAATTCCGCGACGTTCGCGTTTAGAGAAGTAGAAAAAATCTTTCCAATTCATAGCTGTAAGTATTTAGTTAATTATTAATGTCTTGGCTTACTATATCATTTTCAACTTTCAATTTAAACAATTTTTCCGTCTTTCATCGGCACAATCCGATCGGTGAGTTTGGCTAATTGTTCATCATGCGTTACAATCACGAAGGTTTGATTAAACTCTTTCCGCAAATCGAAAAAGAGTTGGTGCAATTCTTCTTTATTCTGCGAATCCAGGCTTCCCGAAGGCTCGTCGGCAAAAATCACCGACGGACGGTTGACCAACGCGCGCGCTACGGCAACCCGTTGCTTTTCGCCTCCCGACAAGGCCGCCGGCTTGTGCTCTGTTCGATCGGATAGTTTCAAAAAATCCAGAATTTCTTTCGCCTGTTTTTCGGCTTCCGAAGCTTTCATTTTTCCGATCAAGGCCGGAATCATCACATTTTCGAGCGCAGTAAACTCCGGTAGTAATTGATGAAATTGAAAAACGAATCCGATATTTTGATTTCTGAAAGAAGCTAATTCTTTGTCTTTTAGTTGATTGATGGGTTTATTTTTGTAAAAAATTTCTCCGGAATCAGGCTTATCCAAAGTTCCCATGATTTGTAGCAAAGTAGTTTTTCCCGCGCCGCTCGGCCCGACAATCGCGACGATTTCTCCTTGGGCGATCGTTAGGTTGATACCTTTCAACACTTGTAAATTGCCGAAACTTTTAGTGATATTTTTGCAAGTAATCATTGGTACTTCAAATAATTTCGCAAATATAGTAAAAATAAATATATTTGCACTTAAAATAAAGCACTCATGACATCCATTTCCTATTACAATCAATCCTTAGACGAAGTCGGTAAATTGTTGAAAACTTCTATATCCGAAGGCCTTACGCAACAAGAAGCTAAAAAACGCCTGCAACAATACGGTTACAACGAATTTCAAAAGAAGAAAAGTAAAAGCCTGTTTGTCAAATTCTTAGAGCAATTCAAAAGTTTTATGATTATTGTGTTGCTCATCGCGGCGATTGTTTCGGGCGTTGCCGAATACCTGCAAGGCGAAGGTGTGACGGATGCGCTGATCATCCTGCTGATTGTAGTGGTGAATGCGATTATCGGCGTGGTACAGGAAAGCAAGGCCGAGCAATCGCTCGAAGCGTTGGAAAAACTTTCGGCGCCGCAATGCAAAGTGATTCGCGACGGCAAAGTTGCTCTTATCGAATCGCGCGAATTGGTTCCCGGAGATTTGGTTATTTTGGACACCGGCGATTTGATTCCCGCCGATCTCCGCTTGACTGAGGCGATTAATCTAAAAATTCAGGAATCGGCGCTGACCGGCGAATCGCTACCCGTGGAAAAATTTACGGAAGCGCTTTCAGAAAATGAAGTTCCGCTGGGCGATCGCGACAATCAAGCCTTTTCTTCCGGCGACGTCGTTTATGGCCGCGGACAAGGTATCGTCGTTGCTACAGGAATGCAAACGGAAGTCGGCAAAATCGCCTCGATGATTCAAACGGCCGGTAATCCGCCGACGCCGCTTCAACAAAAATTGGATAAATTGGGAAAACACCTCGGCATCGCAGCGTTAATCATTTGCGCGCTGATTTTTGTCGTCGGCGTTCTCTACGGCAACAGCATTTTGTCGATGTTTATGATCGCTGTGAGTTTGGCTGCGGCGGCCATTCCCGAAGGCTTGCCGGCCGTTTCCACCATTGTTTTATCCGTTGGCGTTCAACGCATGGCGCAAAAGCATGCGATCGTTCGCACGCTTCCGGCCGTCGAAACCTTGGGTAGCACCACGGTGATTTGTTCCGATAAAACCGGCACGCTCACGCAAAATAAAATGACGGTTGTGAAGATTTTCTCCAACGGTCAATCGAAAGACGTAGAGGAAGTTTGGAAATCGGCACATCTCACGGAAGAACAAAAGCAAATCCTGCGCATCGCTCTTTTTGCCAACGACGCCAAACTTTCGGAATATCACGGCCGGCATACGACGACCGGAGATCCGACGGAAACTGCGTTGATCGATTTAGGTTTGAAATTCAAATTCAATAAAAATCTTCTGGAAACCGAACATCCTCGCGTAGAAGAAATTCCTTTCGATTCGGAACGCAAATTAATGACGACTGTTCACGTTTTGGACGATACTTATTACTCCGTTTACACCAAAGGCGGATTAGACGAACTATTGCATTGCTGTACCAAAATTTTTGAAAACGGAAAGGTGATTCCTTTGACGGAAGCTAAAATAGAATTGATCAAAAAAGCCAACGAACATTTGGCTGAAAACGCTTTGCGTGTGCTGGCCATGGGTTTCAAACGCTGGGAGAAAACAAGGCCGGTGCAACATGAGCAATTGGAAAAAGATCTGGTCTTCGCCGGAATGGTCGGCATGATCGATCCTCCGCGCGACGAAGTGAAAGTGGCCGTGCTCAAATGCAGGGAAGCCGGCATCAAACCGGTGATGATTACCGGCGATCATCTGATTACAGCTAAGGCGATTGCCAAACAATTGGGTATCCTCGAAAAAAACGATTTGGCTTATACCGGTGCGCACGTCGAAAAAATGTCGGACGAAGAATTGAAAGAAAAAGCGCCGTACATTTCGGTGTATGCCCGCGTTTCTCCCGAACATAAAGTGCGGATTGTCAAAGCGTTCCAAGCGAACGGTGAAATTGTTGCCATGACGGGCGACGGCGTGAACGACGCGCCTGCACTCAAACTGGCCGACATCGGCACGGCCATGGGCATCGTCGGCACCGATGTTTCCAAGGAAGCTGCCGATATTGTCCTCGCCGACGATAATTTTTCGACTATCGTGACGGCAGTAGAAGAAGGACGGCGCATCTACGATAACATTCTGAAAGCCATCGAGTTTTTGCTTTCGAGCAATATAGGCGAGTTGCTTGTCCTGTTTATTGCAGTTATCTTCAACTGGGGAACGCCGCTCTTGCCCATTCATATTTTGTGGATTAATTTGGTCACCGACAGTTTGCCGGCTTTGGCTTTGAGTTTTGATCCTGCCGCACCTGACATTATGCGCCGCAAACCGGTCGATTCCCGCATCCCGATTTTGAACCGGCCGTTTGCAACCCGCTTGGCTTTGCAAGGGATTATGATCGGTTTGTTATCGTTAATCGCTTATCAAATAGGACTTCATACTACGCCGGAAGGCCGCGATCCGTTAGACGTGGCGCGGGCTATGACTTTCTCCGTGTTGGCCTTCAGTCAGTTGGTGCATGTTTTCAATGTACGGTCGGGCGTTTATTCGGCTTTGCCTCGTTTCTTCACGAACAAATTTTTGCTTTGGGGAACACTGATTTCGGCGGGATTAATCTTTTTGGTGCTTGAGATTCCATCCTTGCACGACTTGTTCCACATTTCGCATCTCACAAATACTCAATGGATTTGGGTAGCTTTGCTTTCGTTGGCGCCGCTTCCGGTTGTGGAATTAACCAAATGGGTGATTCGTTTGTGTTCAGACAAAAAGTCAGCCAAGTAGGAAAATTTCTTACGAAATGAAATAGAACTTGCAAAATCTGAATAAATTCATTACTTTTGCAGTTGCTTTAAAAAGAAAATAAAAGTATGATTAATGAAATAGGCTTATATCGTTCCGAATACGAGCATGATGCGTGTGGCGTGGGATTATTGGTGGATATTCACGGAAATAAATCGCACGACATTGTAGAAAAAGGATTGCAGGTTTTGGAACACATGCTCCATCGCGGAGCGGAAAGCGCGGATAACAAAACCGGCGACGGCGCAGGAATCACGTTGCAAATTCCACACGAATTTATTTTACTTCAAGGGATTCCGGTTCCGGAAAAAGGAAAGTACGGTACGGGATTGGTTTTTCTTCCGAAAGACGAAGACCAAGCGGCTCTTTGTATGGAAGTATTGCAAAACAGCATTGAACAGGAAGGTTTGAAAATGCTGGCCTCGCGCGAAGTGCCGGTCAACAGCGAGATCTTGGGCGAAATTTCCCAATCGCACGAACCGGCTATCAAGCAAATTTTTGTCGTCGGCGAAGACCGCCAGGAAATTTTGGAGCGAAAATTGTACCTCGCGCGGCGCAAAATGGAGAAAAAAATCTACAAATCTTCATTGGACGATAAACGCAGCTTTTATATCGCCAGCCTTTCTACGCAACGCATTGTATATAAAGGAATGTTGACTTCCACGCAGTTGCGCGATTATTTCATTGATCTCACAAATCCCTATTTCACAAGCGGGCTGGCTTTGGTGCATTCGCGCTTCAGTACCAATACGTTTCCGAGCTGGGATTTAGCGCAGCCCTTTCGTTTGCTGGGTCACAACGGCGAAATCAACACCATTCGCGGCAACCGCTATTGGATGGAAGCGCGCGAAAGTATCCTGAGCGTTCCCGAATTAGGCAAAAACGAAGATATTTTTCCGGTTGTCCAACCCGGCATGTCCGACAGTGCATCGCTGGATAACGTGCTGGAATTTTTCGTCATGGCCGGCTATTCGCTGCCGCACGCCTTGTCGATGCTTGTTCCCGAAAGTTGGAACAGTAAAAACCCGATTTCCGACGAATTAAAAGCTTTTTACGAATATCACAGTATTGCGATGGAACCGTGGGACGGCCCGGCCACGCTGCTGTTTACCGACGGTCGCTACGCCGGCGGCATGTTGGATCGCAACGGATTGCGCCCTGCACGTTACCTCATCACGAAAGGAGATATTATGGTGGTTGCGTCCGAAGTAGGCGTGTTACCGTTTGAAGCTGCCGAGATCAAAGAAAAAGGCCGCTTGAAACCCGGAAAAATGCTGATGATCGACACGTTGGAAGGAAAAGTTCATTACGACGCCGAACTGAAAGAAACTTTGGCTACCGCTTATCCTTACCGCGACTGGCTGGAAAAAAACCGCATCAGCTTGGATAACATATCTTCCGGACGCACAGTAAAATACGAAGTAGATAACTTGGCTACGCAATTGAAAGCTTTCGGTTATTCCAAAGAGGATGTTGAAAAAATCATTGTCCCGATGGCCGTTGACGGGAAAGAACCGATCGGCTCGATGGGCAACGATGCACCGCTGGCGGTGATGTCGGATAAACCGCAACGTTTATTCAACTATTTCCGGCAAACATTCGCGCAAGTCACCAACCCGCCGATCGACCCGATCCGCGAAGAATTGGTGATGTCGTTGTCGCTCTACATTGGTTGTCAGGATGATAACTTACTGGTGCCAAGTCCGGAACTGTGTAAGATGGTGAAGCTGGAAAGTCCGGTTATTCACAACATTGAATTGGATATTCTCACGCATTTAGGTTACAAAGGTTTTAAATCGCTGACTTTGCCGATGTTGTTTCAAGTTACCGAAGAAAAGAAAGCTACGTACGCTTTGTCCGACGCACTGACCAATCTTTGCCGCGAAGCCGAAAAAGCGGTGGACGATGGTTACCATTACATCATCTTGAGCGATCGCGGAACGGATGCCCGGCACGCGCCGATTCCATCTTTATTAGCTGTTTCAGCCGTTCATCATCACTTGATTTCCAAGCGGAAGCGCATGCAGATTGCGATTGTTGTGGAAACGGCGGAAGCGCGCGAAGTGAACCATTTCGCCTTGCTGTTTGGCTTCGGAGCGACGGCCGTCAATCCTTACATGGCTTTTGCCGTTTTGAACGAAAAAGTAAAGACTCACGAAATTCAATTGGATTATCATACCGCCGAAAAAAATTACATCAAAGCTGTCAACAAAGGCTTGCTGAAAGTGCTTTCCAAGATGGGAATTTCCACGTTGCGGTCGTATCGCGGCGCGCAGATCTTTGAATCGGTTGGAATCAGTCAAAAATTGCTGGATCAGTATTTTGAAGGAATGAAATCGCGAATGGAAGGCATTGATTTATCCGACGTAGCCCGCGATGCACTTCTTTCGCATGGGAGTGCGTTTCAAGGTCAAAGCGTTGTTGATTTGAAATTACCGCCTGTTTATCAATTAGATAATGAAGGAATTTATACTTTCCGCAGAAACGGGGAATACCACGCTTGGAATCCCGAAACGATTTCGAAACTGCAAATTGCTACGCGTACGGGCGATTACAAAAAATTCAAGGAATATACGGAAATTGTCGATCATAAACTGCAACCGGTTTTTGTCCGCGATTTCATGACGTACAAAAGAAATCCGATCGATATTTCCGAAGTGGAACCGGTCGAAAAAATCACGCAACGCTTTGTGACAGGTGCGATGTCGTTCGGTTCTATCAGCAAGGAAGCGCACGAAGCGATGGCCATCGCGTTGAATATTTTGAATGGAAAAAGCAACACCGGCGAGGGCGGCGAAGATCCCGCGCGTTTCCAAACCGGCGAAGACGGCTTGAACCGCCGTTCGGCAATCAAGCAAATCGCTTCGGGACGTTTCGGCGTGACGGCCGAATATTTGGTCAACGCCGACGAACTGCAAATCAAGGTCGCCCAAGGTGCCAAACCCGGCGAAGGCGGTCAGCTTCCGGGGTTTAAAGTTAATCAAGTCATTGCTAAAACGCGGCATTCCATTCCGGGAATCACGTTGATTTCACCGCCGCCTCACCACGATATTTATTCTATCGAAGATTTGGCGCAATTGATTTTTGACTTAAAAAACATCAATCCGAAAGCGCGCATTTCGGTAAAATTAGTGGCCGAAAGCGGTGTAGGAACCGTAGCTGCCGGCGTTGCGAAAGCCAAGGCCGACATGATTTTAATTAGCGGTTCGGATGGCGGTACGGGAGCCAGCCCGGTCAGTTCAATCAAACATGCGGGCATCGCTTGGGAACTGGGATTGGCTGAAACGCAGCAGACATTGGTATTGAACAATTTGCGCGGCTTTGTGCGTTTACAAACCGACGGCCAACTGAAAACCGGAAAAGACATTATCATTGCAGCTTTGCTGGGCGCGGAAGAATACGGATTTGCCACCAGCGCGCTCATCGTTTTGGGTTGCGTGATGATGCGCAAATGCCACTTAAATACTTGCCCTGTAGGCATTGCTACGCAGGACGAACGGCTTCGTTCGCGCTTCAAAGGGAAATACGAATATCTGATCAATTATTTCACCTTCTTGGCTGAAGAAACGAGGGAGCATTTGGCGCAAATGGGCTTCCGCAGTTTGGACGAAATCATCGGCTGCTCGTATTTGATTGAGATTCAAGCTTCTAAAATGAATCCGAAAGTCAAAAAATTGGATTTCTCCAAATTAACGCAATTCATTGATAACGGAAACGATATTCGCTGTACCAAAACGCAGGATCATAAAATCGACCACATCTTAGATCGCGAAATCATTCGCAAAACCAAGCCGGCCATCGAAAAATCCCTGCCGGTAGAAATGATTGTGACGATCGGAAATACCGACCGTGCCGTGGGCGCTATGCTTTCGGGCGAAATTGCCAAACGCTACGGCCATGCGGGCTTGCAGGACAACACAATTATCGTGGGTTTCAAAGGCTCGGCAGGACAAAGTTTCGGTGCGTTTTTAGCCGCAGGAATTTCGTTCTATCTCGAAGGCGAAGCCAATGATTACTTAGGCAAGGGCTTGTCGGGCGGACGCATCGCATTGATTCCGCCCAAGACTAGCGATTTTGTTCCGGAAGAAAATATTATTGCCGGAAATACTTCGTTGTACGGCGCGACTTCCGGCGAAGTTTATATTAATGGGCAGGTGGGCGAACGTTTTTGCGTGCGCAATTCCGGCGCGATCGCCGTGGTGGAAGGCGCCGGCGACCATTGTTGCGAATACATGACCGGTGGCCGGACAGTCGTTTTAGGTGCGACCGGCAAAAATTTTGCAGCCGGTATGAGCGGCGGATTGGCTTACGTGTTAGATATGAAGGGCAATTTTGATTATTTCTGCAACATGGAAATGGTAGAATTAACGCTGGTCGAAGATAAATCCGACAGCCTGGAATTGCATCAGTTGATCAGTCAACATTATCATTATACGCAAAGCCCTCTGGCTAAACGAATTTTAGACGACTTTGAAACATATTTGAAGCATTTCATCAAAATTACTCCGATCGAATACAAAAAAGTATTGCAGGAGGAAAAAATGGAAGCGATCAAGAAAAAAATAGAGATGGTAGAATCGGATTACTAATAGAAAATTGAAAATTGAAAGTTAAAAATTATTTTCTTGGATCCTCAACTTTCAATTTTCAATTTTCAATTTTCAATTTAAGAAATGGGTAACGCAAAAGCATTTTTAACAATCAATAGAAAAGAAGCAGGCTACCGGCCTATTCACGACCGCGTGGCCGATTTCGGCGAAGTGGAACAAACGTTGAATACCGAAGACCGGATTTTGCAGGCCTCGCGCTGCATGGAATGTGGAGTTCCGTTTTGCCATTGGGCTTGCCCATTGGGAAATCTGATTCCCGAATGGCAAGATTTGTTGTACAAGGCCAAATGGTCGGAAGCCTATCATTTGCTGATCAAAACGAATAATTTTCCGGAATTTACCGGCCGGGTTTGTCCGGCGTTATGTGAGAAAAGTTGCGTTTTGAATCTGGAAAACCAGCCGCTGACGGTGCGCGAAAATGAAGCTGCTATCACCGAGCACGCTTTTTTGGAAGGCTACATCAAGCCGCATGTTCCGGAAGTACGAACGGGCAAAAAAGTAGCGATCATTGGTTCCGGTCCTGCCGGATTGGCCGCTGCCGATCAGCTGAATCAACTCGGCCACACGGTAACGGTTTATGAAAAAGACGAGTACATCGGCGGATTGCTCCGTTTGGGAATCCCCGATTTCAAATTGAATAAAGAAATTATCGAACGCCGTTTGGATCTTTTGCGCGCCGAAGGAATCCAATTTGAAACCGGCGTGGAAGTCGGAGGTAAAGATTTACCCGCAAATAAGTTATTATCTAAATTCGACGCGATTTGCTTGACGACCGGCGCGGGTGTTCCCCGTGATTTGCCGGTAGAAGGACGGAATTTGAACGGCATTTATTTCGCTTTGGATTTTCTGAAACAACAAAACCGGATCGTAGGCGGGCAAACGATTCCTGCCGGACGCCAAATTTCGGCTAAAGGCAAACAAGTCTTGGTGATCGGCGGCGGCGATACCGGCTCGGATTGCGTGGGAACGGCTATTCGCCAGAAAGCGGCGAAAGTCACGCAAATCGAAATCATGCCGATGCCGCCCGAAAGCGTCAATCCCGCCACTCCTTGGCCGGCTTATCCGAATATTTTGAAAACATCCAGCTCACATAAAGAAGGATGTATTCGTCGTTGGTCACTGACTACCAGGCAGTTCATCGGCGAAAACGATCAAGTGACCGGCGTAGAAATTCAAGAAGTCGAATGGGCACAATCGCCCGACGGACGAATGACAATGAAAGAAACCGGTGCATCCGAAATCATTCCCGCCGACTTGGTTTTGCTGTCGATGGGATTTACTCAACCGGTGCACGAAGGTTTGCTGGACGATCTGGGCGTTCAATACGACACGCGCGGCAACGTGCTGGCTGTGAAGCCCAACGAATCGTCGGTCGGCAAAATTTTTGTCGCCGGAGATGTAACTACCGGCGCAAGTCTGGTCGTTCGTGCTATCGTTTCGGGACGAAAAGCGGCAGAAGTGATAGATACTTATTTAAAATCACAAAAATGAAAATACAATATATTTTCAATTTTCAACTTTCAATTCTCAATTTTTATGTGTGGAATAGTAGGCATTTTTGAAATTCGGCAACAGGCCGATCAATACCGGGCGCAAGCCTTGTCGATGTCGAAACGGATCAGGCATCGCGGCCCCGATTGGTCGGGCATTTATTGCCAAGGCAAAACCGTTTTAGCGCACGAACGCTTGGCCATCGTGGATCCGCAATCGGGTCGCCAGCCTTTGTTTTCGCCTGATAAAAAGGTGGTTTTGGCGGTGAACGGCGAAATTTACAATCATCAGGAAATCCGGAACCGGCAAGCGGGACAATACGCTTTTCAAACCAAATCCGATTGTGAAGTGATTTTGTCTTTATATAAAGAAAAAGGCGTAAATTTCTTGGAAGATTTGAACGGGATTTTTGCTTTTGCTTTGTATGACGAGGAACAAGATAGTTTTTTGATTGCACGCGACCACATCGGAATCATTCCTTTGTATTGGGGTCGCGATACGGAAGGAATTTTGTATGTGGCTTCGGAAATGAAAGCCATGGAAGGTTATTGCGACCAAATCGAAACGTTTCCGCCGGGACATTATTTATACAGTAAAGATTTTCAAAATCAATCCGATCCGAAATCGCTTCCTTTTACTCTGTGGTACAAAAGGGATTGGATGGAATACGAGAATGTAAAAGATCGTCCGGGAGCGGAACAACATCCTGAAATTATCGCCGAATTGCGTGAAGCTTTGGAAGCCGCTGTAAAGCGGCAACTGATGACCGATGTCCCTTACGGTGTATTGCTTTCCGGCGGTTTGGATTCGTCGATTGTGTCGGCGATCGCAAAAAAATATGCAGCTGATCGTGTCGAAAGCGATGGACGTGAGAAAGCTTGGTGGCCGCAATTGCATTCGTTTGCTGTAGGCTTGGAAGGCTCGCCGGATTTGGCGGCAGCTTGGAAAGTGGCTGAGCATATCGGAACGGTGCATCACGAAGTCCATTTTACTATTCAGGAAGGATTGGATGCTATTCGCGATGTGATTTATCATATTGAAACTTACGATGTTACAACTATTCGCGCTTCCACGCCCATGTATTTGCTGGCGCGTGTGATTCGTTCGATGGGAATCAAAATGGTGCTTTCGGGCGAAGGCGCCGACGAGATTTTCGGTGGTTATCTGTATTTTCATAAAGCGCCGGATGCGAAGGCTTTGCATGAAGAAACCGTGCGAAAATTGAGTCAATTGTATTTGTACGATTGCCTGCGCGCCAATAAATCGTTAGCAGCTTGGGGCGTGGAAGGTCGTGTCCCGTTTCTGGATAAAGAATTTATGGATACGGCGATGCGCTTAAATCCCGAAGATAAATTGAGCGGCATCAAAGGCCGGATTGAGAAATGGATTTTGCGCAAAGCGTTTGAAGATATGCTGCCCCAAAGCGTGGCTTGGCGGCAAAAAGAGCAATTTTCCGACGGTGTCGGTTACAGTTGGATCGATACATTGAAAGCGATTGCTTCCGCGCAAGTGAGCGACGAAAAATTTGCGCGGGCAGCCGAACGCTTCCCGATTCATCCGCCGATGTCGAAGGAAGAATATCATTATCGTACGATTTTTGAGGAGTTATTTCCGTCGGATTCCGCTGCGTTGACCGTTCCCTCGGTTCCGTCGGTCGCTTGCAGTACGCCGGTCGCTTTGGAATGGGATGCGGCATTTAAGAGCATGATTGATCCTTCGGGACGCGCGGTAAAAACCGTTCACAACGAGGCATATAACTAAATTTAATACGATAAAGACAAACCTTCATTGCGAAAATTCGTCAAAGTCACCGACGAATCGCAGTGAAGGTATTTTCTTAATTTGGAAACCAATACATCCAAACTTCTCGATTTGAAATAGGAAACTTCGCCGTAATATTGATATAATAAAAAATTACGGCTCACGATTTTTCCTGTATTTTCGACCAATTCGCCCAAAATCCGGCATTCTCTGTATGACAAACGAAAAACTTGCTGTTGTTTCCATTGCAAGGTTCGCAAATCCAAATTTAAAACAAAATTTCTAAAAGTCAATGTTTTTCCGACGGAAGAAATTTTGGGATAACCCGGTTCCGAAAGAATCAAAGCCGGAGCGTGAATGACTTTTGAATATGCGCTTTTCGGATTTGGTTTCTCTAAGTGAATACGAAAAAATCCGGTTTCTTCCAGAATACCTTTGAGCGTTTCTCCTAACAAGATGGAATTTGGCGAGTGAACCAACAAATGAAGATCTTTCATAGTTCTTCGTTTTAGTTATGTTTATTTTTCTGCAAATATAATAATAAAATAAAAGATGAACAATCGGGAAATGCAAAATTAACGTAAAATTAACCTGGTGATAACGTAGCATAAACCTATTAATGCTGTTTTTCTATGTATTTTTGCAAAAAATATTACCAACAATGACGGATACTGAAACAATAAGAAAACTGATTGTGCAAGGCGAAGGACTGTGTGTAGAATTTAAGCAGTCGCGCGATTCGTTGAGTCGCAGCGTCTTTGAAACAATTTGCGCTTTTCTGAATCGTAAAGGCGGATATATTCTGCTGGGAGTGAAAGACAATGCTACAATAGAAGGTGTTACGGAAAAATCGTTGCCACTCCAGCTCAAAATCTTAGCGTGTGATATGAATAATACACAAATTATTGCACCTTCTACTCGTATTGATACCGAAGTTATGGATCTTGACGGAAGGAAAATCATTTGCATCTATGTGCCTGAAAGTGCGCAGGTTCATTCGTATAAAGGCGTATATTACGATCGTCAGGGCGAGGCGGATATTAAGTTGACCACTTACATGCAAATCTCCAATTTATATATTCGTAAACAGGCTGGTTATACGGAAAATAAGATTTTCCCATTTATGAGTATGGACGATTTTGTGATGGAAGATATAGAAAAAGCAAAAAATGAGGCTATCTTACGCAATCCCAATCATCCATGGAAAGATATGGATTATGAGGAAATTCTCCGTTCTTCCAAAATGTATCTTCACGACGAAAAGACAGGAGAAAAAGGGTTTACGATGGCTGCTGCTCTGATGTTTGGAAAAGAGCCGGTTATCTATTCCGTTTGTCCTCATTATAAAATAGATGTTTTATGTCGCAAGGAAAATATGGACAGGTACGACGACCGCGATTTGATGACCTGCAACCTTTACGAGGCTTACTACCGGCTGCTGACTTTCATTGCCAAGCATACGCCCGACCGTTTTTATCTTGAAGGTTATTTTCGATTGAGTATCAGAGAATTAATTTTTCGTGAGATGGTGGCGAATTTTTTGGCTCATCGCGAATATTCAAATCCTTATCCTGCACGAATTACCATTTATAAAGATACGGTAGTTTCCGAAAATTGGACGATTCCGAATGTTATGGGCGCTATTACTCCCGACAATGTGATGCCGCGGGCAAAAAATCCGGCGATTGACAATTTCTTTCGCCAATTGGGTTGGGTCGAAGATTTAGGCTCCGGCATCAGGAATTTGTACAAGTACTGCCCGATGTATGTACCCGGTTCGTTCCCCGATATGGAAGAAAATGATGTATTCCAGCTCACAATCCGTTATGAAAAAGAGGGCGATATGTCCGATACATTAGATGAATCGTTATCTAACACTAAGAAAGTATTGATGTTGATAAAAGAAAATCCGAAAATAACAGCCAAACAGATCGCGGAAATAATGTCCTTGTCAATGAGAACTATACGAAATACTTTATCCGAATTAAGGCAAAATAGTCTTATTGAGAGGGAAGGATCTAAGAAAAATGGTAGTTGGATTATTAAAGAATAATTTTTGCACTTTAAATTGCACTTTAAACTGCACCTTAAATTGCACTTTAAATTAAAAGAATTTTCTTTACTTTTGTGCGTAATATGACAACATCAAAATAATCAACACATGAAAAAGTATTTTCTCTTATCCTTTCTGCTCGGCATTACTGCTTTCTCGGTCGCCCAAGAAAAAACCATTAAAAACGTCATTCTCCTGATTCCCGATGGAACTTCCTTAGCGACCGTTTCGGCTGCGCGCTGGTACCAACGCTATATTCATCCCGAACAAACTTCCTTAAAAATAGATCCTTATATTTGCGGCACGATTTTCACTTATTCTTCCAATGCTCCAATTGGCGATTCTGCGCCGACGACTTCATGTTACATGACGGGCTATCCCAGTCGCGCCGGTTTTGTTGCCACATATCCGCCGGCTGATCCGAAAAATGATATTTTCCCAATGAACGTGTATGAGCCTTATCAACCGATGATTACGTTGATGGAAGCAGCACGCATGGCGCAACAAAAAGCTACCGGGTTAGTCTTTACCTGCGAATTTCCGCACGCTACGCCGGCCGATTGTTCCGCACACAGTTATGACCGGGAAAAATACGACAGGATTATTCCTCAAATGGTTCACAATCAATTAGATGTTGTGATAGGTGGCGGTGTTCCCTGGTTGGTGACAAAAGAAGATTCCACCTATTTTAAATACCTCAAAAAAAACAATTACAGCGTTCTCACCAATGACACATCGTTCCAGCACGATCCGGCAAACAAAATGTGGGCGCTTTTCGGCGGTAAGAACGGCATGGACTACGAACTGGACCGCAATCCGGCCAAGCAACCTTCGCTGGCAGAAATGACTCAAGTGGCAATTAACAAGCTATCGCAGAATCCCAACGGATTTGTGCTGATGGTCGAAGGCAGCAAAGTGGATTGGGCGGCGCATGCTAATGACGCGGCGGCCATGTTCACCGAAATGATCGCTTTTGACAAAGCTTGTGGCGTAGCTCTGGATTTTGCTGAGCGAAACGGCGAAACTTTGATCGTCATCGTTCCCGATCACGGAAACAGTGGATTCAGCATCGGCTCACCGAAATGCGGCGATTATCATCACACGACTAAAGATGAACTATTTGGCCCGATCTCG
>JAISKG010000040.1 GCA_031261015.1 Dysgonamonadaceae bacterium
ACGAAGAATTAAAAAGATATTACCGACAAGCGATGTTTTTCCTGTATCCTTCTTTGTATGAAGGATTTGGGATTCCACCATTGGAAGCGATGGCCAATGGGTGCTCGATCTTGGCTGCCGATATTGAGCCTTTGCGCGAAGTTTGTGGAAGCGCGGTGGAATATTGCAATCCTTACGAAACGCTTTCCATTGTCGAAGGTATCCGGCGAATGATCGAAAATCCGGAATTGCGAAACGCATTGGTACGCAAAGGATACGAGCAGGAAAAATTGTACAGTTGGGACTTATCCGTTCAAAAACTAAAAGAGAATTTACCGGAATGAGCACACAAAAATTAGAAGACGTTGTTTTATTGCGATCGCTCGCCATTGTGCTGGTGGTATTTTATCACTCGTTTGAGTTATACTTGTATGGATTAGACACTTCGCTCAAACCGGCTTATACGTTTATTCTCCGCGTATTACTGGGAGGAAGAATGCCTCTGTATGTGTTTATTTCAGGATATTTATTTTCGTATTTGTTCAACTCCCGGAATAAATATCAGGAGTTTGCGCCTTTCCTGAAAAACAAATTACACCGGCTCATCGTGCCGTATTTTGTTTTTTCGCTGCTCTATTTCGTGATTTTTAGAGATTTGACTTTCAAACAATTATTGTATGGACATGCGTATCATTTCTGGTTTTTGGTCATGTTGTTTTATTGTTTCATGGCGACACATTTGTTGCACAAGGTCACGAATCTGTACGCACAATTAGGCATTTTGGCATTAGCGGTTGCTTTACGGACGGCTCCCCTGCCCGATTTACCGTTGGGATTGATTTATTTCAAGCGCTTTTTCTTGTGGTTTTACTTCGGCTATGTGGTTTATTATGTTCTGAATAAACGTGATAAATTCTCGGAATTGAAGAAATTACGTTGGCTTTTCCTCACGTTTGCCGGCTGGGCCGGTAGTTGTGTCCTGTTTCAATATGTTTTTCGTTTGCTGAATTCAACTTTTGAAGTAAAGTATTATTATGCTTTTGTCTGGGTTTATTTCGCGATCTTTTTGTTTTTCATTGGATTTTGTTATACACTGGTCAATTATCTGGTACACAATGAAATAATTAAGCCGCAACGCTGGTCGAATGAATTGAATAAATACAGTTATGGCATTTACATTTTTCATCCGCTGTTTATTTTCCTCATTACTAAGCCGGTTAATCCTTATCACGAGGCTTGCATGCAGTTTGCCGTCGCACATCCGGTCGTCTTTCCACTGGCGCTTTTCGGTTATTCGTTTGTGTTGTCGTTTTTTACAGCTAAATTTGTGTTGAAAACCAAAGTAGGAAAACAATTAATCGGTTGAATGGTTATGAAGTCGTACTTAGTCCGTATATTGTTGTTTATAAGCCCTTTGCTTCTTTTGCTGATCGGGACGGAAATTTATCTCCGGCAGCGACCCAGCAATTTCAAGGATAAGAAAGAGCAATTTTTAGAGAAAACCGGCAGCATCGAAATCCTGATCACCGGAAGTTCGCATGCGCAGAACGGATTGATTGCCGATCAATTCACTCTTCCCGCCTATAATTTGGCTTTCGGCAGCCAAAGTTTGTATTTTGATAAACGGATCACCGAGCAATATCTACCGCAGATGCCACGATTGAAATATGTATTGATCGCGTTGGAATACATGAGTTTATATTCGGAACACGACGAGAATCGCGACTTTTTCTATCATGCGTATTACGGCATCGATTTTCCCGGCCGCAGTTTTTGGAAAGAATCGCTCTCGCAAACTTTTTTCGTTTACGATCCGCGCGAAACCGTGCATTTAATTGTTGACGATTGGAAACCAGCGGGAAAATCGGTCGATCCGTGGACGGCGCCTGATCATTTCGATTACGAAAAGGAAGTTTTGTCGCCCGAAAAGAACCGGACGCGAGCGGAAGTATTTCAGCGCGTAATCGAGGCTTGGCAAGGCGACGATCGCGTTTTGAAGGATTTGGAATCGTTTATCGCCGACCTGCAAGCGCATAACGTTACGCCGATTTTGATTAATTTTCCGTGCCCTCCTACCCTGCGCAGTTTGCACGATCCGAAAATTCTGGCCGCCAATCAACAAGCAATTGATTATCTGACAACAAAATACAACATATTGTACCTCGATTATTGGGACGACGATAGTTTCACGACTTTCGATTATTTTGATCCCGATCATTTGAATGTGCACGGAGCGGAAAAACTTTCGCTGAAAGTCAACAAGGCGATTATGGATTGCTTCGGGCTTTGCCCTCGCAATGACGAGTACGAAGCAACGTCATTGCGAGCCGTTTACGGCGAAGCAATCCAGAAAATTCAATAGAAGAAATAAATAAAAACATTATGAAATCATTTTCCGAATTAAAAAAACAGTTGAAGCAGGATTTTTCCGGGAAAAAACCGGTTCGGATCGCTGTTTTAGGCGATACGGCAACTCAATTTTTTGTACAGGCCTTGCGAGGCGTGGGTTACGATTTGAATTTTGATTTCCGGATTTTTGAAGCCGATTTCAATCAGATTGAGCGGCAAGTATTTGACACTCAATCGGAATTGTATGAACATAAACCCGAAGTTGTTATCCTGTTTCAGTCCACGCATAAATTATTGACTCGTTACAATAAATTGCCCGAAGCGCAGCAAACGCAGTTGGCCGCCTTGCGTATTGACGAAATCAAAGCGTTGACAGCGACGATTCAAACGCATCTGCAAGCTAAAATCCTCTATTTCAATTATCCCGAAATTGACGACAGTGTTTTTGGCAATTACGCCGCGCAAACCGAATTGTCGTTTGTGTTTCAAACGAGGAAATTAAATGACGAATTGCAACTGTTTGCCGCTTCGCAAACTAACTTTTATTTGTGCGATCTGGCGGCGATTCAGAATAAAATCGGCCGCGACACCTTATTCCAGCCGTCGATTTATGTGAACACGGAAATGGTTTTGAGCGTGGATGCACTGCCGTTAGTCGCTCAGCGAACGGCCGATACGATCGCTGCGCTTTATGGTAAATTCAAAAAATGCCTAATTCTCGATTTGGACAATACCGTATGGGGAGGCGTGATTGGCGACGATGGCCTTGAAAATATTCAGTTGGGTTCGCTGGGAATCGGCAAAG
>JAISKG010000096.1 GCA_031261015.1 Dysgonamonadaceae bacterium
TCGAAGAAGAAGCACATCCCGAACTGATCCGCGACCAAAACGATTTGATCTATAACCTTTTATTAAGTTTTCCGCAAGCTGTTTTGGGAAATACGGTCGAAGTGCCGACCTTGGAAGGCAAAGCTAAAATCAAGATCGAACCGGGCACGCAACCCGGCAAAGTTCTGCGATTGAAAAACAAAGGCTTACCATCCATCAACAGTTACGGCGTCGGTGACTTGCTCATCAACATCGCCGTGTATATTCCCGAAAATCTGACAAAAGAACAAAAGGAAATCCTTTCCGGATTGGATAATGCGCCGAATTTCCAACCGACACAATCGGTGAAGGAGCGGATTTTCAGCCGGTTTAGGAATTTGTTTGATTAAACTGATTTATGTTGAATAAAATAACAAGGGCGCCCCACAAGAGGCGCCCTTACTGTATCACATAACAGTATTGATTATTCTGCCGGTGCAGCTTCTACTACCGGAGCCTCTGCCGGAACCTCGGCAACCGGAGTTTCTTCCACTACAACTTCTTCCGTTACAGTATCTTTCTTAGCAGCTTCTTTAGCTAATTCGGCTTTTTTTGCCGCCAGCGCTTCGGCTTTCGCTTTATTCACTGCTTTTTCAGCATCCAAACGAAGTTTTTCCGCTGTTTTCTTGGATTCGCTCAATGAGCTGATTTCTTTACTGAAGCCCGCTTGTTTGGTTTGTTTCCAAGCCTCAAATTTGCTTTCGGCTTCCGCTTCGGTTAAAGCGCCTTTTTTCACACCTCCTAATAAATGTTTTTTGAGAAGCACACCTTCGCGAGAAAGTATATTGCGCGTAGTATCGGTAGGTTGCGCACCTACTTGCAGCCAATACAAAGCTCTGTCGAATTTCAAATCTATTGTAGCAGGATTCGTATTGGGGTTATAAGAACCAATCCTTTCGATAAATTTTCCATCACGTGGAGCTCTGCTATCTGCGATCACGATGTGGTAAAACGCGTACCCTTTGCGACCGTGTCTTTGCAATCTGATTTTTGTTGCCATTGTTTAAAAATAAATTAATTTGAAATTTGTATTTAGCGGGTGCAAAGGTATGATAAAATTTTATTATCCGCAAACAAAATTTATTTCTCCTCCGTATATTTCAAATACATTTTATTAATTATTCCATCCGCAATGCTGATCGAAGGAACGATAATTTCATTGATCTGCATTACTTTGGCTGCATCGAGGAAAATATCTGCCGCATAGCCGATTACTTCCGCGCGGTCGCGTTTGATTTTGTATTTTCGCATCCGGGTTTCGACGGCTAAAGGCGTTAGTTCTTTATTTAATACGCCAAGTTTCCGGACGTTCAGGATGACGTCGTTTTTTCTATCTTGCAATAATTTAACCAACTTGTTGATGTTTCCGCCCGAACCGACCAGTTTGAAATTGGGGTATTGCGTACGTAAATCCTGTAAGGTAGCTAAAAACATTTCTCTTTCGTCGGGTTTCACCTTGTTGTTCATCATACGCACCGTACCGATGTCAAACGAATGTGAATAAACCAATTCGCCCGATTTGATCAGCGAAATTTGCGTGCTACCGCCGCCTACGTCCATGTACATGTAATCGGCGTCCTGGCCGAAGTCGCGCTCGATATGCGTTTCATACACGAAGCGGGCTTCTTCTTCGCCGTCGATAATTTCAAGGTCAATGCCGGTTTTTTTCTTGATTTTTTCCACGATTGCCTTTCCGTTGGCGGCATCACGCATCGCTGAAGTGGCGCAGGCACGGAAATCGCTGATCGGGAAAATTTTCAGCATTTGACGGAAAGCTTTCATCAAATGCACCAACTGTTTGATTCTCGTTTTAGCTATTTCCCCTTTGGTAAAAGCGTCTTTTCCCAAGCGAAGTGGAAAACGAACCAGCAAATCCTGTCCGAGTCTTTCGGAATTATCCGACGGATCTTTTTCTATACTTTTGATTACTAAACGAACGGCGTTAGAGCCAATATCGATGGCTGCAAAATGTGTACTCATAATTTTTATTTTATTGATTGTAATAGTTGTATAATTCTTCCTGTGAACGGAAAGGCGCGCCTTCCGCAACGATTTGATTTTCGCCGGAGCCGTCCACGACGCGGGCTTTCAGGTTGTCTTTCAAGCCGTATTCGACAATCATTTTCAATTCGCGTTGAATTTTTTCGTCATACACGGGAGCAAGCGCTTCTACGCGCGTATCGAAATTGCGAGGAATCCAGTCGGCCGAACCTATATAATATTTTTCTTTACCTCCATTGCAGAAAATAAAAATGCGCGAATGTTCCAAATACCGGTCGATAACGCCTTTGATTGTTATATTCGAACTAATGCTTTTTATTCCCGTTACGATCGAGCAGCTTCCCCTTACGAGCAGTTCAATTTTCACGCCGGCGGCGGATGCTTCATACAATTTCTCGATGATTTCCTTGTCGGTGATATGATTTAATTTGCATTGAATATAGGCCGGTTTTCCTTTTTTTGCATGTTGAATTTCCGTATGTATCAACGATTTAATTGAAGATCGTAAAGTCAGTGGAGAAACAAGTAATTTTCTGAAAACGGGAGCAAGGTAAGGTCTTTGTATAAACAGAAATACATTATCTACTTCCTTCGTGATGCTCCGGTTGGCTGTCATCAGAGTTAAATCGGTGTAAGCCTTGGCGTTGCCTTCGTGGAAATTTCCCGTATTGATGCAGGCGACACTTCCTCTTTTCCCTTTAATTAAAGTGAGTTTGGAATGGATTTTCAAGCCTTCGATTCCCAAAATCACGTTGATTCCGGCTTCCTGCATTTTTTGTGTCCAGTAAATATTGGAGGCTTCGTCGAAGCGCGCGAGAAGCTCGATGACTGCGGTCACTTTTTTGCCGTTTTTGGCGGCGCAGATCAAGGCTTCTGCTACGGTGGATTTTTTAGCTAAACGATATAATGTAATTTTGATCGACTGCACGTCTTTGCTCACCGCCGCTTCCCGCAAAAGACGAATATAATTAGAGAAACTGTGATAAGGATAATGCAGCAGCAGGTCTTTTTTGCGGACGACGTCCATTACGCTGACGGATTCCATGATTTCCTCGACGGGCAAAGCCGGCCATTGCGGATATTTCAGGTCTTTGCGCAGGCACGAAGGAAACGACATCAAGTCTTTCAGGTTGTGGTAGCGGCCGCCGGCGGTGACGTTGTCGTTTTTCTGAACATTAAACGCTTTCCGGATTTGTTTTAATAAATCAGCCGGCATATTCATATCGAAAATAAACCGGACGGGATCGCCCCATTTGCGGTTTTTAACAGCTTTGCTCACTTTTTTCAGAGTGTCGCCCAAGTTGATGTCAATATCAATTTCCGCATCTTTCGTCAGTTTGAACGAATAAGCATCGAATTGTTTAAATTCCTGTCCTATAAAGACTAATGGCAAGCAAACGCGAATCACATCATCCAAAAACAAAAAAGCTTTTTTCGCCGGATCGCCGGAAGCTACTTCGATGAAACGGCCGAAAACTGCGCTTGGAATTTCAAGCAGGGCGTATTCCTTTCTGCCTGTATCCGTTAAGATACGAATGGCTAAATAAACGCTCTCGTCATTAATATCCCGGAAACTCGAATTTTTGGAAAACAAACGCGGATAGAGATGCAAATTGAGTTCTTCAAAGAAAAATTGCCGTATTTGCTTTCTTTGTTCTTCGCTGATTTGTTTTTCATCCAATATACAAATTCCCTGTTCTCCTAATTCGCTTTTTAATACATTGAATGTATCTTCAAATTCGATGGTATATTTTTTATACAAATGATAAATAGTAGTCAATGTTTCCTGCGCCGTTTTTTTCTGCTGTCTCAGAGAAAGCTCTTTCAATTCGATGATCCGGTTCAGAACGGCTACGCGGACGCGAAAAAACTCATCCAGGTTATTGGAGTAAATGCCCAGAAAAGACAATCGTTCCAATAAAGGAACCGTTTTATCCTGAGCTTCCTGTAATACTCTGTGATTGAAATACATCCAACTGATATCGCGTTCCAGATAATGTGTTTTTTCCTGTTTGATTTTCATACGAAATAGGATATTATTTTACATCATTCATTCCGATGGCCTTCAATAAACCGACGATAATCGTACCGGAATTGTAAGTAGCTGCTCTTTCGACAGCGGCTCGCTTGAAGGCTTCTTTTTTCTTGTTGCCCAGGTAAGTCCTGATTTTTTCCGAGATTTCCTGTTGATTATTAACCAGAAAACCATCCTTCCCGTCGCGAATAATGTCTTTCGGGCCTTTGGTGTTATAGGCGATCACCGGCAATCCACAACTTAGGGCTTCGAGTACAACGTTGCTGAAAGTATCGAAACGTGAAGGCAAAATCAGCAAATCGGCCGAAGAATAGATTTCCGGGAGTTGGTCGCGGCCGACCCAATCGAGAAAAACCGCGCCGGGATTTTCGGCTTTCAATTGTTCCGCATCAGGTCCCTTTCCAACGATAACTAATTGTATATTTTTATATTTTTGCTTCACTTGTTTATAGATGGATGATAATTCCAAAACGCCTTTTTCGCGGCTGATTCGTCCCACGTACAACAAAACGGGATGTTCTTCCGAAATGCCGAATAATTTTTGCTTGTTAGAAAAAGCAGGCTTGAAGCGGGAGTTTACCCAATGTGCCGTTTGATGTACTTTGTTGGGATTCAGGTTCATCTGCGATCCTGCAAGCCAGTTTTTTTGATCGGAATTGAGTACGAAAACATGATCGAAGGCTTTGTAAAACGAGCGTAGCATACGGCGAACGCGGTTTAAGTTATGTCCGTCGATATTCAAAACTTTACGGGCAAACATCAGCCAATCGGTGTGCATGTAAAACGAGGCTTCGACCGAGTAAGCATGCTTGAGGTAGAGGCCGAAAAATCCCATGATGCCTTCGGTGGAGCAAATAATGCGGTCGTAGCCACCAGAGAGGAATAAGTTATGCAACTCGACGAAATTCGGAATTTTGAAAGCGTACTCGCCGTAAATCGGCAAGGAAAATTCCTGAACAGGCTGTAAGACAATCAGATGATCTTCGGATTCGAGGGTGGAAGAACAAGTCACAAGGTCGATGGGAAGACTGTTTTTCTTGATTTCGGCCAGCATTTCCTTCAGGAAAACCGAAACGCCGTTGCCGTCGCCGAAAGTATCAGTGAGCCAGCACACGCGTTCGGGATGCTCGAAACGTTTCAGACGCTTGGAAAAATCGCGCAGCAACGGACGCGTGTTAAACATCGTCTTGGCGCTGGTAAAATGCGCAGCCAGAATGAATAACGCACCGAAAAACGGGAATGACAATCCGTCTAAGAAGTCGGAAACATCGACGTTTTTGCCTTTGCCCTTCTCATTATTTGCGATATAGGAGCGGATGCTGCTCGGCAATTCCAATTTTTCGATCAGTTCGTCTAAGGATTTGTCTTTCAAAGATTCTTTGGCGCCGGCTTTTTTCAACTTTTTTGTCAATCGCTTAGATAAAACGGCGTACAACTGCTGATTAATGTTGAGGATCGAATGATAGTATCCGTCGATTAATTGCTGGCCATTTTCCTTGTTTTTGTTGGCGATATTCACGGCCTCGTCGAAAATCGGCTTGTAGGCAGGTTTCACAACTAACTTCTTGAGGAACGACGGTTTATCGCCCATCATGCTGTCGTGAAAAATCCGGATAAACGAGGTGGTAACTTTGTGCCGTTGCACTTCGCAAAACAGGTTGGAAACCAAGAATGCAATCAGTTTATCGTTCGAGGTTCCTTTGTGCAGCAACAGGCGAACCAATCCCGGATCTTTATAATTCAGAGCGATTTGGCAAGCGTAATCCAAGAAGGCGATCGTCATTTTTTCAGTATTTTGGTAAGCGCCAAAAGGAGCCGTTTGTCCGTTGCGAATGGCTTCCAAAGCCAGTTGCGAGCGCGATTCTGTTTGTAGTCTTTGTTGTAAATCAGGAATATACAAATAAGTTCCGGTCATTCCGGCAAAAATACTCGTATGGCAATCCGAGCCGCCGGCCATGGATTTGCGGTAAGGATCGGCGCAAAATTGCAGCGGGTCGATGGCAAATTCCTTCGCATATTGATCGATTTCCGCCGGCGAAATTTGTTCCAGCCATTCCTTGACGAGCAGGTTTTGCCAGGTATCGCGCTGTCCGTTAACTACTTCAAAACGTTCAAAGACCAGCAGCATTTTATTAAAAAAAGCGGGCGGCGGCGTTTTTTTTGCGGCGTAATGATAGAGCGGATGCGCCCAGATAGTTGGGATTTGATGCGCGCGGGCGTATTCCAGAAATTGATAGAGATTTTTGCGCAGTTTATCCAAGCGGATTTCCTGTTCGGGCGTAAAACCGTAGGCGAGCACGTGAATTCCGATTTCAAAATCGGGAACCCAGCAACTAAATTCGGCAGCGGTCAATACGTCTATTCCTTTGCTCTGCAAGGCATAACACGAGCGTGCATTGTTGTGGTTGGTAATCGTGAACGTATCGCAACCATTGGCCGTCAATTTTTCGATGAGTTTTTCGCTGGAGAGCCAAGTTTCGGGTACGTTAAGAATCCGGCCGATCAATTCGTCGGGCACATCGCTGTTGAAATCATGGCAGTGCAAGTCGATTTTAAGGACGTCTTGCGCAGGGAATTTGTTTTGCTGAGCCAGAACAAATTGTTCAAACGCTTCTCTCAGTGTTGCTTGAAAATCAGGTTTCATAAGTATATTCAAACTTTTTACAAAGGAAATGAATTTTTATTACCTGATTGTTGTTTTTTTATTACGTTTTTGTTACGATTTTATTTTCAATCCTTTATTTCCCACCAACGACCGCGCATCTACGTAAATGAATAATACGCAAACTTACAAAAAAACTTTTCAAAACACCAAACTTACCCGCGCCACGAAATTTCGCCCAATATTATAAATCCCTTCCTGCTTATATCGCGACAAATGATCGTAATACTGTGCATTAAACAAGTTATTCGCCGCCACATTCAACCGGATGGTTTGTTTTGCTAATTTCCAATCCAACAACGCGCCGGCATCGACGACGTGATAAGCGGGAGTAGCCGTTTCGTAAGCCGCCGTCCGATTTTGCGCAAACGATTGCAATCCATGTAGATAGAACGATATTTTCCGTACATTCTTTTTATCTTGAAAATGAATGCGTACCGTTGCGTTCAGCTTTTGCGAAGGCATCAAAGGCAAGGGGTCGCGCTCGTCATTCTGCCCGAAAGCGTTGCTGTAAGAGCCTTCCAAATGCAACCAATCCCACGGATGCGGGTGAAAATGAAAACCGGCTTCTCCGCCGTATAAATAGGCATCGCCCTGTACGTAATTGTAAACAGGAAAGTCGTCCCGCATTTCGCCGGCAGGTTTTAAATAAATATACCGACGTATATAATTGAAATACGGATTGACAAACAAAGCCAAATGCTCACTATCGTACCGTAAGGCTACATCCACTTGATAACTGTTTTCTGTTTGAAGTTGCACATTCCCGATTTCGTAACGGTTGGTTCCCTCATGAACGCCGTCGCTCAGCAACTCAAACATGTTGGGCGCGCGGTAACCCGAAGAAAGATTGGCGCGCAACGACAATTTCCGGTTTAATTGCTGGTAAACGCCGGTCGAAAAACTGAATGCCGTATAAGACGTTGAAAGCTCCGTGCCGCCGATGTGCCGCCCGTCAACGCGAACGCCCGCCTGCCAGTAGGATTTTCCGGAATAATAGTAATCCGACATCACGAAAACTCCTGCATCCGTAGTAGTTGCATCGGGAATCAACTGTTCCTCGCCGCGATTGGCATTGGTTTGGTACATGCCCTGACTACCGGCAACGAGCGACCAGCGTTCGTTCCACTTCGGCGAATACCATTTGGCATTGTACGACCACGTTCCCAGATTCATGTTTAAGCTTGCAACCGCCTCTCCGTCTTCCTCTTCCAATTCTTTCCGATTGTTGAATACATAACCGGCATCGAATTTCAGGCGGGAATTATTTTCAAAAATATAGGTATTTTCGGAACTGATAATATGCGTAGTCAAATTTTGATAGGGCGTTTTCGGTTGGCGGCCATTTGGAATCATCGAATCTTCGCCGTCTTCCGTTTCAGTCAAACCGTATTGTTCATTTAAAAAACTGTATTTCAACGAAGTATTGAATTTTTGTCCCGTATATCCCCACACAGATTTGAAATCGCCGGTGTGGAAGCGGCTGTTGTTCACGCGGTTGCCGGCACCATCTTGATAATCCTCGTGCGTAGTGTATCCACCGAAAAGATTCCAATGCAAGCGATCTTTCGTAGCTTTCAGCGCACCGGTATTACGCCAGCCCTTGGTATTGCTGTTATATTCCGAAGCCGCTGAGCCTTCGAGCGCATTTTCCGCCGCATAACGTTCGTCGCTGAAATAGAGCACGCCGCCCAGAGCGTCGCTGCCGTAAAGAAGCGAGGCCGGCCCTTTGATGATTTCCACTTGACCATAGCCGTTTTCGTCGAGTCCCAAGCCGTGCTCGTCGCCCCATTGCTGGTTTTCCATGCGAACACCTTGCGCAAAAACCGCCACTCTATTACCGCTCAATCCACGGATTACAGGCTTCCCGATGCCTACGCCGGTGCTGAGATTGCTGACGCCCGCTACGCCCGACAATTTTTCCGCCAACGAAAATCCCTGGATATCCGGATTATTGTAAAGATTGAGTTTTTCGACATTCACCACATTTTCGCCTTGCAATTTCAAGCCGCTGCCGGAAACGACAACTTCCTGCAAATCAAAATGAGAGGGTTCGGTGCAAAGGCTGTCCGGAACGACGAAACGATTTTGAGCGGAAAGAGTTTGTTGTAGCAAACAACAAGAAAAAATGAGGAAAAGACAAATGAGTCGCATAATAATATAGGTATTTAGGGCAACAAAGTTAGTGAAATTTTCAAACACAGAGGCACAGAGAACACAGAGAATTTCTACTCCGTGTTCTCTGTGCCTCTGTGTTTTTCCACTCTCTCTTGCATTTCTCAAAAAAAACACTACCTTTGCGCCCGAATTGTCACACAATTCATTTCATATTCACAAAAAATATTCATTATGGACGAAGGACCGTATCCGAGTTGTAGAAAAACAAAAGTATTCACGCTTCTGTAAGGAGTCCTTTGTAATCTCCTTATAGATCTAATTATGAGGGGATTAATCATGAATGAAAAAAATCTGAAGAAAAAGAAAAACGCTCTTCAATACGATCGCGAACGAGCTTTTTTCATTGCTACCCAACCGGCAAAAAATGTTTGCGAAATTTTAGAAACTACCCGCGCCGGCTTGCCCGAAGAGGAAGTCGAAACCCGCAGAAAACAGTACGGCGAGAATGAAATCGCACGCGAACAGCGCGACCGGGGCTTGGTGATGTTTATCAAAACGTTTATCAATCCGTTTATCGGTATTTTAATGGGTTTGGCGCTCGTGTCGCTGGTCATCGACGTATGGATGGCCGAACCGCAAGACCGCGAATGGACGACCGTGATCATTATCAGCGCAATGGTGCTGCTTAGCGCCATCCTGCGTTTTGTACAGGAACGAAAATCCGACATTGCTTCGGAAGCCTTGCAAAAAATGGTCAACAACACGGCTTCGGTCTATCGCGACGGCGCAACGGAAAGTCAGGAAATCAACATCGAGGACATCGTTCCGGGCGACGTCGTCTATCTGGCCGCCGGCGATATGATTCCTGCCGACATGCGCATCATCGAATCCAAAGACTTGTTTATCAGCCAATCATCACTCACAGGCGAATCGGATGCCGTCGAAAAAACGCCCGAACTGAACGGCGACGCCTCGCAACTCAAAAGCATCACCGACTGCAACAATATTAGTTTCATGGGATCGAATGTGGTGAGCGGCTCGGCCATCGGAATCGTTTTTGCCACCGGACAATCGACCTATTTAGGAACGATTGCGAAAAGCCTCACCGGCGTGCGTGCACAAACGAGTTTCGATATAGGAATCAATAAGGTGAGTTTGCTATTGATCCGGTTTATGCTGGTGATGGTTCCGTTTGTCTTCTTAGTCAACGGGATAACCAAGGATGATTGGTTCGACGCTTTCATTTTCGCCATCTCAATCGCCGTAGGTCTTACGCCCGAAATGTTGCCGATGATCGTGACTTCTAACTTGGCGAAAGGCGCCGTCACGATGTCGAAACGGAAAACGATCGTCAAAAACCTGAATGCCATCCAGAGTTTCGGCGCAATGAATATTCTTTGTACCGATAAAACCGGCACGCTTACGCACGATAAAATTATCTTGGAACGCTACTTAAATGTGGCCGGCAAGGAAGACATCCGCGTGCTGCGCCAAGCGTATTTCAACAGTTTTTTTCAAACGGGACTGAAAAATTTGATGGACAAAGCTATTTTGTCGCACGTCAAAGAATTAGGTTATGAAAATCTGGAAGAACAATACAAAAAAATCGACGAAATTCCTTTCGATTTTTCGCGTCGCCGCATGTCGGTCGTGATCGAAGACAGCAACGGCCAACGGCAAATCATCACCAAAGGTGCGATCGAAGAAATGCTTGCTATCTGCTCTTATGCCGAATACAATGGTAAAATTTTGCCTATGACGCAGGAACTTCGCGAAATGGTTTTGCGCGAAAGCAACGCTATGAACGACGGGGGGATGCGCGTGCTGGGTGTGGCGCAAAGAAACTGGATCGAAAAAAATCATTCTTTTGCCGTGGAAGATGAATCGGACATGGTGCTGATCGGGTTCCTCGCTTTCCTCGATCCTCCGAAAGAATCGGCCGAAAGAGCGATCAATCAATTGCATGCGCACGGAGTAGAAGTAAAAGTTTTGTCGGGCGACAACGAAGCAGTGGTGAAAGCGATCTGCCGCCAAGTCGGCGTGGATACCACTTTTACTTTAGATGGCGGCGAAATCGAGACGATGAGCGACGAAGCTTTGAAGGAACGTATCGGCGAAGTGAAAATTTTCGCGAAGCTCACGCCAATGCAGAAAACCCGCATTATCACGATGTTGCAAGAGCAAGGAAATACGGTTGGCTTTTTGGGCGACGGCATCAATGACGCTTCGGCCTTGCGCCAATCCGACATCGGTATTTCGGTCGATACGGCTGTCGATATTGCCAAGGAAGCTGCCGATATTATCCTCTTGGAAAAAGATTTAATGGTGCTCGAAGAAGGCGTAATCGAAGGACGCAAGATTTTCGGCAACATCATGAAATATATTAAAATGACGGCAAGTTCCAATTTCGGAAACATGTTCAGCGTATTGGCGGCGAGCGCATTTTTGCCGTTCCTGCCGATGTTGCCTATTCAACTCCTGATACAGAACTTGCTGTACGATACGTCTCAAACCGCCATTCCTTTCGATCGTGTGGATAAGGAATATTTGAAGAAACCGCGCAAATGGGATGCTTCCGATTTGAGTCGCTTCATGATTTTCATTGGCCCGATCAGTTCGATCTTCGACATAACCACTTATCTGTTAATGTATTTCTTGATCGGACCGATGGTTTTCGGCGGCGTTGCCTACCATGTATTGGACGGCGCACAGCAACTCGAATTTGCGAAACTGTTCCAGTCCGGCTGGTTTATCGAAGGCCTGCTGTCGCAAACGCTGATTGTGCACATGATACGCACGCGCAAAATACCGTTTATTCAAAGTAGCGCGTCTTTGCCGGTAACGCTGTCAACGCTGGCGGTCATGGCTGTGGGTATCGTGCTTCCGTTTACGGGACTTGGATCGCAAATCGGATTGGTGCCGCTACCGTTCAGCTATTTTCCATGGTTAATTGCTACTTTACTATGTTATTGCGTTTTAACGCAAGTGGTTAAAACTTGGTACATCCGAAAGTTTAGCCGGTGGTTATAAAAAAAAACCGGTTCCCTAAAAAACCGGCTTTCCCTTCTCTTAAATAAAGATCTCTATACTTTCTTCAACTCAATTTATTCACATGCAAGGCTAATTTCGATTTCAAATTGCCCGCTTTGTTTTTGTGAATAATATGATTTTTAGCTAACCGATCCAACATCGAGCTAACTTTCTTGTACAATTCGGCTGCTTCTGTTTTCTCAGTAGTATGACGAAGTTTTTTCACTGCATTACGAGTGGTTTTTGCATAATAACGATTGTGTAACCTTCTGGTTAACGTCTGTCTAATTCTTTTTACAGCTGACTTGTGATTGGCCATACTTGATCAATTTCGTTTAATTGTTTATATTTGTAGTCCATAGGGGAGTCGAACCCCTCTTTCAAGAATGAAAATCTTGCGTCCTAACCGATAGACGAATGGACCCTTCTCGCTTAGCGGGTGCAAATATAGAGTTTATTTTTAAATTTACCAAAAACTGACCTGATTTTTTAAAAAGAAGCCGAAATCCTTGTGTATTTCAATGATTCATTGTACCTTTCGTCGTTTTAATCCGTAAGCAGAAAAAACTATGGGATACCTTAAATTTGATAAAACGCTTCTCATCAATCTGGAAGAATCGCTGAAACGCGAAATTTTGCGCACCAACCGCGGAGGAGCTTACCATTCTACCACCATCGTCGATTGTAACACAAGGAAATATCACGGCTTATTGGTGATTCCCGTGCCGCAGTTGGATACCGACAATCACGTGATTTTATCGTCGTTAGACGAAACGGTGATCCAGCACGAAGCCGAATTTAATCTGGGCATTCACCAATATCCGAACGATCATTTCAGTCCCAACGGACACAAATATGTGCGACAATTTGAATTTGATTCGGTGCCGCGAACGATTTATCGTGTGGGCGGCGTAATTCTGAGCAAGGAAAAAGTGTTCACCCAATTTGAAAACCGAATCTTGGTCAAATATACTTTGTTGGACGCACATTCGCCTACTGTGTTACGGTTCAAGCCTTTCCTCGCTTTCCGCAACGTGAACGCGCTGACTTGCGAAAACGAAAAGGCGAGCCGCGATTACTCCGAAATTGCAAACGGCATCCAAACGCGCATGTATGCCAATTATCCCGATTTATTCATGCAATTCAGCAAGCCGGCCAAATTCGTATTTGAGCCTCATTGGTATAAAGATATTGAGTACTCGAAGGAAAGAGAACGCGGTTTCCCGTTCAAGGAAGATCTTTACGTGCCCGGCTATTTTGAATTGAGTATCGAAAAAGGCGAATCGGTGTATTTTTCGGGCGGCGATACGGAAATCGACCCGTCGCTGATCGCCGGCAAATACGAGGAAGAATCGCAGACACGCACGCCGCGAACGAGTTTTTACAATTGCCTGAAAAATTCGGCGCAGCAATTTTATTATCGTCCCACCGAAAATGACGCTTACTTGCTTGCCGGCTATCCGTGGTTCAAAGTGCGGGCGCGCGATTTGTTTATCTCTTTGCCGGGCTGTACCTTAGCCATCGACGATCCTGTTCGTTTTGAAAAAATCATGACGACGGCGATTCCTGCCCTTCGCCATTTTATGCAGGAAGGAAAAACAGATGCCGTGATTCAGGAAATTGATTTGCCCGATATTTTGTTGTGGGTGATTTGGGCCTTGCAACAATACGCCAAATCGGTAGGACAGGAACGTTGCAACAAAGAATACGGCGCGCTGATTCAAGAAATTATCACTTACATTCGCGCCAATAAACATCCGAATTTGCATTTGGAAGACAGCGGTTTACTTTCGGCCGACGGCAAGGAAACAGCCATTACGTGGATGAATTCCACTTTCGAGGGTAAGCCGATCGTTCCGCGTTCGGGTGATATCGTCGAATTTAATCTCTTGTGGTATAACGCATTGAAATTTTCCGCCGAATTGGCGAAATTAGACGATCAAACCGAATGGATGGAATCGCAGGAAACCTTGGCAGTGCAAGTGAGCGCCTCATTCCTCGATACCTTCGTCAACGGCTACGGCTATTTATTTGATTATGTCGATGGCAATTACGTGGATTGGAGCGTGCGTCCCAACATGCTTTTTGCGGTGTCGCTCGATTATTCGCCTTTGGATCGCTCACAAAAGCGGGCGATTTTGAATATTGTCACTAAAGAATTATTAACTCCGAAAGGCATTCGCTCATTAAGTCCGAAAAGTGAAGGTTACCGGCCGTATTACGTGGGGCCACAATACGAACGTGATTGGGCTTACCATCAGGGAACAGCTTGGCCTTGGATGCTCGGCGCGTATCTGGAAGCGTATTTGCGTTTATACCAATACAGCGGTATTTCGTTTGTAGAGAGAATGTTAATCGGAATGGACGAAGAAATGAATACGCATTGCATCGGTTCCCTTTCCGAATTGTTCGATGGTAACCCACCGTTTCAAAGCCGGGGTGCGATTTCGTTTGCTATAAATGTGGCCGCCATTTTACGAGTACTTAAATTGTTGGAAAGTTATAACAATACTATATGAAAGCGTTGATGTTCGGATGGGAGTTTCCCCCTCATATTTTGGGCGGTTTGGGAACAGCAAGTTACGGATTGACCAAGGGAATGGCCATGCAAAACGACATGGAAATCACATTTGTGATGCCCAAGCCTTGGGGCGACGAGGATCAAAGTTTTTTGCGGCTGATCGGCGCATGCTATACGCCGGTCGTCTGGCGAGACGTTTCGTGGGAACAGGTGAAACGCCGGATCGGAAAAACGATGGATCCACAGTTGTATTACGATTTGCGCGATCATATTTACGCCGATTTTAATTATTTACATACCAACGATTTAGGCGGTTTTGAATTTTCGGGTCGTTATCCCGATAATTTGATTGAGGAAATCAACAATTATTCCATTGTGGCGGGAGTGATTGCGCGCACTGTGCCTTTCGACGTGATTCATTCGCACGACTGGTTGACTTATCCTGCAGGCATTCATGCGAAAGCAACGACGGGAAAGCCTTTGTTTATCCATGTGCACGCGACGGATTTCGACCGCAGTCGCGGCAAAGTGAATCCGCAAGTTTATGCCATCGAGCGGGATGGAATGGATCATGCC
>JAISKG010000121.1 GCA_031261015.1 Dysgonamonadaceae bacterium
TTATGGAGCAATGACATGGAAGGATGGTTCTACCTCTCGTCCGGCAGGATTAATCCACGGCTCGCAAAGTCGCCGTTACGCCGTTACTTTTGTTGATAACCACGATACTTACCGCGACGGCAGTAAATATACCGGCGATGTGTTGAAAGCCTACGCTTTTATCCTTTCTTCGCCCGGTATTCCCTGCGTTTTCTATCCACATTGGACGGCTAATAAAGCGACTATCAACAGTATGATTTCCGCCCGTAAAGCGGTAGGCCTGCACAGCGAATCGAACGTGGAAGTGCAGAACACAAGCGGTTATTACAAAGCGTACTCCGTAGGAACTTGCGGCGAAATGCTGACATATATCGGTTCGTGGAGCGAAGACCCGACAAAATCGGGTTATACCCGCGCCTGCTACGGCAGCGGTTGGGCGATGTACACGAAGGTTACCAGTACTTCCTGCGGCAACGAACACCAGCAAGGTATCGACAACGGACAAAATCCCAACCAGGGCACAAAATTCACGTCCATTACCATTACGGCTACCGTTCCGGCAGCATGGACAGCTCCGAAAATTCATGTGTGGAACAAAGGCGTTGCCGGCGCACCTCAAATTACGAAGGCTGCATGGCCGGGCGATGCGATGACAAGTCTGGGTAACAACACATGGACAATCACGCTTTCGGGATTTGCCGAAACTAACGAAGTGGGCATCGTGTTCAACGACGGAAAGGCAAGCGGAGCGGCGCAGACAATCGACCTGAGCACAAACAAGACGCCAACCTGCTGGATATTGTCGGCCACAGCAAGCACAGGCGGTAAATTCGACGCGACGGAAGATCCGAATTGCGGAACGCTGGCTACCGGCATTTCCGATGTTGAGCAGGAAAACCGTATCGTCCTCTATCCCAATCCGGTTGAAAACGAATTGCGCTTGTTTACCGGCCAATCGCTGGTTTTTGCCGAAATTAGAACGCTTTCGGGGCAAGCCATCAAGTCTTCTACGGAAAAACAAATTCAAGTAGCCGATTTAAAGGCAGGAATGTATTTGTTAATGGTTTATACGACAGATGGTTCGGTTCAAACTTTGAAGTTTATCAAGAAATAAAAACAAGTTCTAAATTTTTAAAAAATAATTATTATGAAAAAGTTCTATTTTCTACTTTTGAGTGTAATTTTTGGCATCAATGCCATGTTTGCCAATATGCCGCCCGCAGAAAGCAGCTTTTATGTCAAGTTAAATTCCAACTGGGCATCAGCAGGTACTATTGTTTTGCGTGCTTACAACGACACCAGACTCACCATGACGGCAGTGCCCGGCGAAACAAATCTTTATGAAACCACCATCACTGCCGCTTTTGTAGGAGGCAGCGGTTTTGAGCTGTTAAGAACGAACCCCGATGGCGGCGCTACATGGGATAAAATCTACGGACTGAATGATTTGACTTGGAATCCCAACAACTGCTTTACAATCAACGATGGCGTATGGGGCGGCAGCAGCGGAGTAGCGGCTTCGAGCAACGGAACAGCGAGCGTTTACACGCCACAGACAACAACAGAGCCTTCGGTCACCTTAACTGTTCCGGCACAAGTATTTATTGATGAAACAATTACGCTGGATGCAAGCGCCCTGAATGTAACCGATCCGGTGATTACTTATTCCGTGAAAGTTCCGGGAAGTAATTTATTTATTGCGGCCTCTTCTCCGTATCAACCGGAAATCGTAGGAACTTATACATTCAAAGCGGAAGTAGCTGCAAGCGGCAACCCCGCTGTGCTGGCTTTCGATGTAAAAGACGTAATTGTGAAGGCTATACCTGCTCCGATTACTATCCGTGTCAAAATTCCGGCCGATTGGTCAACCGTATCTTTCTATTATTGGACGATTGGCGAAGGTCAGTTTGCAACGCCTACGCTCAATAACAATTACTACTCTTATACATTCAATCGGGAAGAATCAATCAATCTTATTTTTGTAAACGGTTCCGATTGGGCAAGCGAACCCGGCGAAGGCGCAACCGAGCAGGATTGGAAAGATTTTAAGGGAACACAAACAGTTAATATTGAAAATGTTACCGAATCGACTTGTTATGAAATTATCGACGCTACTTACGACGACGGCGATCCGGATTGGGGTAAACGCCACGTAACCATTAACGCTGATTGCGATTTCACAAACATTCCGGCAATTGCCCACAACGATAAGGTTATTGTCGAAAACCATGTCATTCGTGCATCCTTTGAAGGTTCTGCGAAAGTTGAATTATACACGATCAGCGGACAATTAATCCGTTCGGTAACAGCGAATAATGAATTTTCGCAAAATGTGCAACAGGGAGTTTATTTGCTGCGCATCCATGGAGTAACGCATAAAGTGATGGTTCGTTAAGAGGTTGATCTACGAAAAATTTGCTCCGTCATTGCGAACCGCTTTGCGGTGAAGCAATCCAGAAAAATGGCTGGATTGCTTCGGACTTCGTCCTCGCAATGACGGAGTGTTATTTATGAACGTAAATTTTAAGAAACCAACATCTCCAAATGACAGCAAAGTAATTGCCCAGTATTTTCATCACGCAGATGCAAACCATTGCCTTGACAGTATTTATACGATTTGCAAGCCGCACATTTCCCTGTTTTCGTCCACGAGCGGTCGCGCATGATTTGGTAACGTTCGTTCCAAACCGTCCAGAAATCGTCTTTATAAATATTTCCTTGAATATAATCGGCGCGTAAACTCGGACAGGCGCTGATCGAACCATCCACCAAAACGGAACCGACGTAAACGCCGGCGTGACAGAAAAACGGCGCATCGCGCACTTCCATTTCGTAGTCGCCCAAAAATCCTTCGCAGCCGAACGAGGCTTTGATCACGCCTTCGCGGCGCGTTTGCTTGATAAATTCCATCAAGCGCGTAAATTCTTCGGGAGAAAGGCGAAGCAAGGGATTGTCGGCCGCTCGGCCTTTCGGAAAAATCATGAACAAGCGCCAGTCCTTAACTCCCAATTGAATCAGCAATTGCTTGATTCCATTTAATTCGTTTATTGTACGTTTATTAACACAAGTAACTACATCATAAACCAGATTTTTGGCCGAAGGAAGAAGCGCTATGGCTCGCACCGCACGCTCCCACGAACCGCTTCGCCCACGCATCCAGTCGTGCGTAGCGGGAGTGAGGCCATCCAAGCTGACGGTCATGGAACGCAAGCCGGCTTGAAGCAATTCCGATAAACGTTCCGGAGTCAATCCGTAGCCGTTGGTGACCATTCCCCAGGGAAATTCGCGTTCGTAAAACGCCCGGCCGCACTCGGCTAAGTCCTTGCGCATCAAAGGTTCGCCACCGGTCAGAACGATGATTGTTTTATGCCGGTCCACATGCGGAGTAATGGAATCCAGGACTTTCAAAAAATCGGGCAGCGGCATATCGGGATCGCTCGCTTCCTTGCTGCAATCGCTTCCGCAATGCAAGCAACTCAGATTGCAGCGCAAGGTACATTCCCAAAACAGATAATTCAGTTGGTGTAAGCGGGTTTGATTGCGCTTATGCTGCTGAAACAGAGCTAATGTAAGTTTCTTCTTGAGATTCACAGCTTATTGATTTTCCGAGTGAAAGGGGGCAAAAGGGGCGCCGTATTCCGGCGTATTCCTTACCGGATCTAAAGCAATATTTTGCGTTTTTACAAATTTGCCTTTATACCAATGACCATCGCCCTTTTGTACTTGATCTTTCTTTGTAACAGCAGTTTCAAGAGTTTTAGATTGAAAATACCCGCCATTTTCTTCTCCGTCAATATCTTCAAATTTCAAGTTCACCGGAGTATTAAGGCCATGCATATAGATAATATATTTTCCTTCCTCATTCGTATATAAAGTATCTGGCCTAACATCAAAATCAGGATCAAGACTACGTACAATTTGTATTTGTGGAATCGGTTTGCCGGTTTCACCATTTGTCACTGTTCCAGTGATTTGATATTCGCCGGTCGGCGAACCGTATTCCACTGGCATATCAATATCACAGTTGGTCAATCCTAAAATTCCCAACAACAACAGAATCAATCTGTCAAAATTTTTAATAATTGCGTTTTTCATCATTTTCATCATTTGTTTTTTAATAAGAAGCGGAAGGAGGTCCATACATCGGCGCAGGTAATAAGGGATCCAAAGCGACATTCTGCGTTTTTGCAAATTTGCCATCGTACCAATGACCACTACCCTTTTCTATTTGATCATCATCCGTAAAAATCAATTCGATCGTTTTAGGCATAAATTCGCCGCCGTTTTCTTCTCCGTCGATGTCTTCAAACTTCAGATTAAAGCGATCCTGAGGAAAATCCCTAAAATCGAATCTGTATTTGCCGGCGTCATCCGTATAAATCGTATCCCAATTAAGTACGACACGGATTCGTCGAATCGGCTCGGAAGTCAGACTGTTTGTTACTGTGCCTTTTACTTCATAGTCGGCTGATGGACAGCCGTATAATTCAGCTTGTGGCGAGCCGTATTCCTTTGGCATATCACAGTTGGTCAATCCTAAAATTCCCAACAACACTAAAATTAATTTGTCAAAATTTTTAATAATTGCGTTTTTCATAATCCGAATCATTTATTTTACCCGTCATTGCGAACCGCTTTGCGGTGAAGCAATCCAGAAAAATAACTGGATTGCTTCGGACTTTGTCCTTGTAATGACGGAACATTTTTATATATAGATGCAACAAAAGCCCCAAACGTTGCACGTCATTCCATTTTACTCGCAAATATCCACAAAAAAATGATAAAGCGGTTGTAAAAGAGCAAATTCCCGTTCCATATAAGCAACCAATTTTTCTGAATAAAAGAGTTCGTCGGCCGGAAGACTTTTCATCAGATAAATTCCCTTACGCTGGATCCACGGCTGGAAATATTCGTCCAAATCGTTCTTTACCGGACGCTTATACACTTCACCGCCAATCTCAAAACCGTGTTTTCCGGTCAGGTCTTCCG
>JAISKG010000130.1 GCA_031261015.1 Dysgonamonadaceae bacterium
CATAATCATTACCTCTAACCGTTTTCCAACATATTCGTCAGGCAGTACAAAAAGAAAGTTGTTATTTTCAGGAGTGCAAATTGTTCGTAACATGTTGATTCTATTTTATAAATAATACACAAAAGTAATATTTTCTTTTATGGAAAGCAATAATCCGGAACGGATTTCCTGTGCGTAACCCCCAGATAAATCTGGGGGCAGGCACAGGATATGTTCACATTCATTCAATCATTCAATAATTAATTTCCGCGTCGTTTTACCATGACCGGCCTCTATGACTACGAAATATACACCGGCTTTCAATTGCAAATTCAAAGTTACATCGCCACCTGCAGGATGGTAAACAGCCATCGTTCTGCCGGAAAGATCCGTTATTTTGATTTGCGCATTTGCCGGTACCGATTTCAGATAAACCATGCCTTTCGAGGGATTCGGATACATCGAAATAGCATCGTCGTTATTTACTTTTGGAATCGAATTGATGATCTCCGGCGTGTAAAGTCCGACTACTTCGGAGGCAATTCCCAGCGTACCGAGTATTTCCGCCTCGGCCGTTTCGGGATCGATTTCGACCAGCACATTGTTGTAAGAATAGGTAATTCCCGCCCAGAACAAACGTTCCGTTTTATGATCAAAGGCCATGGATTGGTAGGCGGAAGTCAATAAAACACCCGTTTCGCCGATTTCGATCGTCAGTCCGGTGTTCTTGTCGATTTCACACAAGATTCCGTTATAATCCAAACCGTAAAGTAATCCGTCGAGATTGGCGGCTAAGGTGTAGATGTAGCGATCGGTCGAACCGACCAAAGTCATGGCGCCCGATGATAAATCGACCCGGTACAAATCCGAATGCTTGCCTGCACCCACAACGGCAAACATCGTTTCCGTCGAATGGTCGTAAGTCATATCGGACGGCGTAGCCACATTGACGGTATGTTTTTCAAGTTCTGTCCACTCTTGCGACAAACGGATAAAATGATAAATTCCTGCCGCTTCGGAATAAGCATAAATTTCACCGTTCACAAATTCGGCAGCCACAATCTCAAATGAGGGATCTTCATAATCATAAGCGAATGTCAGGTTGTCCGGTTCATTAGAATGGAAAGATACTACACCAACCGGATCTATTTCGTTGTGAATTTGATAGCCGTACAACACGCGATCTTCGCGATGGTTGATTTTGGCGGATTGTGCACTGTTGTTACTTTCATCCTGATCGTCGCTTACATTGGTCCAAGCAGTGATCACATATTTTCCGTAAGCCGATAAATCGACGGTTTGCGTAAAAGTATAAGTTGTTTTAGTTCCCGGCAACAGATTTGTTTCCAAAATTTCTTCCACAGGTGCGCCATCGTTTACCTTAAACGCAACCGGGATGGAAGTAAGTTCCGTCGCGCCGAAGTTTTTGATTTCCACTTCAACTTGAACGTTGCTTTTACCGGCATCCGTCGGGACAGGCGATAAAACTGTGATTACACCTGCGTCCGCGCCTTCGATCCGCGCCACTCGCACATCATCGAGGAACCAAGCATGCGCGTAATTTGCCTGATAACGGAAGGCTGCATAAATCGTTTCGCCGGCATAGGCATACAAGTTAACTTTGGCCTGCGACCATGAATTTTCCGCCTTACTCAAGGTCCAAACTTCCTGAAAATCGCCGGAAGCCGGATCGCCGGAGCTTGTGGAAATCCATGCGCTGCTCTTCGCATCGCCGTAATAATAGTCCGGATAAGCGGTGAAATTCCAGAAGGAAAGTTCGTAAACGCCATCGCTCGGAATGGTGATCGGCGAAGAAATCAGCCAGTCGTCCTGGTCGCCGGAATCATCTTTGTGTAAAGCAACCAAATTGCCGCTGTGCGCAGAAATCGTCGAACCTGCCAATTTAGAAGCCGGTTGCCATGAAGTGTCTGCAATACCGTCGGCATCGTAAGCCGTCCAGCAAATGAAGCGGTCTGGATCTCTTTCAAAATCATCCTGATAGGGGAAAGTTGTTACATCACAAATTCCGTAATTGGTTATTTTAACAGAGATTGTATCGTTTGCGTGATTCATATCGCCCTGCAAATCGGTATAAGCGCTGATAGTATAAGTCTTAGCAACCGACAAATCGGCCGGCATATCAAAATCGTAAGTTACTTCTTGTAAAGCCTTTAAATTCTTAATACAAATTTCGTCGCCGATTAATTCGCCGTCCACTTCAAATTTAACCGGTAAACTCGTCAACGTTTGTCCTCCGAAATTCTTCACTTTCACGGAAACCGATTCGTAGGCCATATCGCCTGTACTGATGACCGGCGAAAGAATAGCAGTCACGCCGGTATCTTTTATATCGGTAATATCTTTCAACAAAATATCGTCCAAAGTCCACGAAGTGCCCATGCCTCCTTGGTAACAGAACGCAATATAGATATCTTTTCCGGCATAAGCCGCCAAACTCAAATCCTGCTCTACCCAACCATTTACCACGGAAGCCGGCGACCAGATTTCGACAAAGTCGCCGCTTGTCGGATCGTTACTTACAGTGGAAACCATCACACTGTATTTCCGGTAATCCCATCTCGGGTCGCCTTCAGTATCCGACCAGAAATAGAGTGCAATAATACGTCCGTCCGGAATGGAAATTTTAGGAGAAATCAGCCAGTCGTTAGAATTTCCCGGACTCGCTAAGTGGGTCAAAGCATATTCGCCCGAATGAGTATTCCCTTTCGTTCTGATCCATTCGATAAAGTCGCCGTCTAAATTATGATTTTGCCAGCACATTCCGAGCGGTTGTTCAAAATCTTGAGTCATAGGAAGCGACGTCACTTTGCATACCCCTAAATTAGCAACAGTAGCTACAAGCGTATCGTTATCCAAAGCTTGATCGCCCGGTAAAGCAGTATAAACTTTGATCTGATAAGATTTAACTTGCGACATATCAATTGTTTCATCAAAAACAAAAATAGCTTCCTGTCGCGGTTGAATCGTTTGATCAATGTTACCCGAACCGGTAAGTACGCCGTCCAACTCAAAGAACACAGGAATATTAGACACCGGCGCGCCGCTGGTATTTTTCACCTTAATTTTTACTTGTTCGGCGGCGCTCAAATCGGTGGCGCTTACCGGCGAAACAAGAGCCGTAACCGCAACGTCGGTATCCATGATTTCGCGAACGCTGAGATCATCAATATATAAATGATTTTGATTGTCGCTGAAATAATGGATGCTGATAAATTTGGCATCGGCAGGTACGGTTGCAAAAAATTCAAGCCATCCGTTGGTAAAACCAACCTCATATTGTTGTCCCCAATAGAAGGTTTGCCGGTCGGTAGTCGAATATCCGATTTGGAAATGCTCTTTAGTATTACTTGTAAAATACGGATTGTTATAATAAAATTGGATGGAAATTGTTTTTCCGGTTCCGTAAATTTCGGGAGTGATCAACATTTGATCGCTGTCGGCGTTTTTAGAAGAAAACGCCCACGACGACTTTCCGGTACGGGCAAACTCTGCTAATCCGGGTTTTGCAGCAGCATTATTATAGCCTATATACCAGCAAGCCAGGTCGGAAAGGTCTTCAAAACTTTCGCTGAACGGCAGGGTAAATACGCAATTGCCAAAATTGGTGATTTTTTGCGTAATCGTATCGTTATCACGACGTTCGTCGCCGGGTAAAGCGGTGTAAACCTTCAGTTGATAGCTTTTTTGTTGGGAAAGGTCAATCTGTGTCGGAAAAGAATAAGTAACTTCCGCTCCCGGATTCAACGTAGCGGAAATCAAGCCGGTAACAGCCACACCGCCATCCAGTTTATATCCTACCGGAATATTGGAAACCGCTTGCGTGCCCGTATTTTTCACTTTGATGGAAACGGTTTCGGCAGCAGTCAGATTGGCGCCGCTTTGAGGCGATACAAGCGTTGTCACAGCTACATCCTGATCGGCAACCAAATCAATAGTAATATCGTCGATATACACATACCAGCGGTAATTGGTTCTGTATTGAATAGCGATAAATTTCGTATCGCCGGGGAATGTGTGTTTATATTGTACCCATCCGTTGGTGGCGACATATTCGATATTGTCCACCCATTGAAAATTCACCGGATTGTTATCAATGGTAGAATAACCTACATAGAAACGTTCCATGTCGTAAGTCAAGGTGTTGTACCAAAACGACAGCGTTTTCGGCTGAGGAGTAATCGGCAAACGGGGACTGATTAAAGTTTGATCATAAGAATCGGCTCCAAAATACGAAGAGAAACGCCACGACTGGCTGCCGCTGTGAGCGACGGTTTCGCTCGGCATCGGTTCGTTATTCGGTTCCGTGAAAAGATTCGTCCAGCAGTCAGGCTTGGTCGGGCCTTCAAATCCTTCTTTCAAGGGGAAAGCAGTGACGATGCAAGGATCGTCGCCGACAAAAGTGGAGAGGGTTACGCGAGCGCCTTCGTAGTCGTCGGTCACGCCGTAAATCGTATAAGTGTAATCGCCTTCGCCGGGTAAATTATCTGTCCATGAAGCGGCGGCGCCGGGAGTCGGATTAGGTATTGTATGTACTTCCACGCCATCGCGGAGAACCACGAGAGAAGAAATTACAGTTAAAGGATTTCCTGCTCGTGTCAACGACGGATTCGTCCAATGGAGCGTGGCCGTCACGGCGCCGGCATTGGGAGTGATACTAAATCCGGTAGGAACCGATGGAATATTGGCGTTAGCAAAATAGGGAGAGCAAAGAGCTACGACTTCCGCGCTGTTTTCGATCAGCCCTTTATTCGTTGCCGCGCCGTTGGTTGTACTAACTTCGTACAGCGCCCCGTCGGTTGTATTGGTGATATAAGCCCAATACAATTTGCCGGTCATGTGGTCAAAGTTAATGGATTGTATATAGTGCCTGTTATTATTGGGTGTTGTTTCGGCGGAAAGACCGGTAGCGCCGATGAGCGTTAGCGCTCCTGTGGTTTTATTGATTTTGTATAAATCGCCTTTGACGGAAATTCCGTACATGGTTCCGTTGGTGTGCACGGCAATACCAACCAGCCGTTTGTCGAAATCGGCTACCCACCAAAGCGTCCCGCTTGTTAACCCGATACGTACCAAAGTACTAACTTCTCCGGTCATCAATAATCCGTACATGGTTTTAGTAGAATAATCGTAAGCCATATCCCATAAATATTCCGTAATGGGCATGGTAGCGATGGCTTCCCATGTATCAGCTTGAATGCGAACCAAATTGGACGGACGCGTAGCCGTACCTGACTCTCCGCCGCTGTAAGTCGTTACATAATAATCACCGTTGACCCAGTCACCAGCGCCAATATGATTCACTCCGTCACTCAACGTACTGAGTGTCGTAATATTCCCGGGACTGTTCGGGGAAAAAGCGATAAATCCTTTGGAAACCGAAGGACTGACCTTGTAGCCGTACAACACGGGATCGGCTGCGGTCAAACGAAGTTTTCCCGATTGTTGCGATTCGGGACGGTTTTTGCTCGGTAGGTCTTCCCGAACTACTTGCGGGAATAAGGACTGCCGGCGTGCAAAAGACGATTGGTTTTGTGCATTCACAAGGCCAAACGTACAACAAACGACAAAGAGAGCAATTAAGTTTCTCATAAATAAACGATTAGTATTAATATTTAATGGTTTTGTTTTCTCGCTAAGTTTTCATTCTCAAAATTCATGCCATATAAAGCCCGCAAATGTATAAATTTATTCGGAGATTGTCGTACCTTTGAAAGGTAAATAATCTTAAAAACACATGAGAATTACGCTTTCCGTAACGAACGATTTGGTGACCGACCAACGCGTACATAAAGTTTGCACAACGCTTTTGCAACACGGATATGAAGTAAAATCAGTCGGGCGCCGGCTCCGAAACAGTCCTGATTTGCAACGCCCTTACGCTACGCGCCGGATGCGCTTGCTTTTCAATAAAGGATTTCTTTTTTATGCCGAATTTAATCTTCGCTTATTTTGGTATTTGTTGTTTGACCGAACGGATCTTTATTTAGCAAATGATACAGATACGCTATTAGCCAATTATTTAGCTTCCAAATTGCGACGAAAGCCTTTAGTTTTTGATGCGCACGAGATGTTTCCCGAAGTGCCGGAAGTGATTCACCGGAAAAAAGTGCACGCCGTTTGGCAAGGCTTGGAAGATTTTTTGTTCCCGAAATTAACGCACGCTTATACAGTTTG
>JAISKG010000175.1 GCA_031261015.1 Dysgonamonadaceae bacterium
CCGTACGATTGACAAATATATTCGCACAAAACTTTTCAATCAAAGTTTTGACCCGCTCGCCGATAATAATTGGCGTGTGCTGATGGTAGCAAAATCGGGCATTGTGGAACACATTATGCGCGAACTTTCAAAAACCATTTACACAATGCAAAACAATGTAAATGTGGAAGATGCGGTTGTTTCAAAGCGTTGTTTTTCAGAAATTCCAACTTTAAAAATCCGCGAAAATTTCTCGCTTGATATTGTAAAATCCATTTACACAAAAACAGGTTATCCGAGCAATAAAGGTGGTTTTGAGCGCGATTTTCTGTTCGCCTGCGATGCCGACAGCACAGTGGAACGCCTGCTCAAAATCAGCGAAACCCGCCACGCTTTTGCCCGCCTGCATTATGTCCGCACAGACGGAATGCTCGCCTCGTATTTCCCTGATTTTATGGTAAAAACTGCTGAAAATGTGTATATTGTCGAAACCAAAGCAGAACAGCAAATTGACAACGCCAATGTGCAGGCAAAACTTCGCTCGGCAGTGGAATGGACGGAAAAAATCAACGAACTCAATCTCGAAGACCGAATGAATGCCGTGTGGCATTATGTTTTGCTTGACGACACGACATTTTATTCGTTACGCAACGGAAACGCTACAATGATTGATATTTTCGAGCGATTATTACTAACAAAAAATGCGATAGAAGGGAAATTGGAGTTGTAAAAAATAAAATTAAGCAGTTACTACCAAAAGTGCCGCAGGCACTATACTTTATTAACCGTATGCTTTAGCCTACGGATTGACAAACACACTCCCTCATTCCGTTAGGAATGAATCGCTCGGTAGAAAAGCAGCACAACCCCGCAGGACGCATTCCGATAGGAATGCAACCACATACGCACAACTGTTTTTCTACTGTTTTTCTACCGAGCGATGCAAACCTGATGGCTTGCAAAATATCTGAACCACGATTTTCACAAGATTAAATAGATTTACAGGGCTTTTTGGTAAATTTGCTCTTACATTTTTATTTTTTAACGATGATTACTTTCAACTAACAAATGCAACTTAAAGTAGAAAAAAATTATTGTTTATCGGCGTACGCCGATAAACAATAATTGGGAAAAATTTCTTACTTTTATAGTTGCAATGAAAAAAGTATTACCTTTGCACTCGCAAAAAAAATGAGCGGGATGTAGCTCAGCTCGGTAGAGTACGCGTTTGGGGGGCGTGTGGTCGGACGTTCGAATCGTCTCACCCCGACAAAATAATGCCTCTGAAAATTAGCAAGTTAGCAAATTTTAAGGACTTTTTTATTGAAAAATATTTTGAATTGCCATGAAACATTTATCACTTACTGCCATTTTGAATTGGCCCATTCATCTCAATACAGAACACAAAGAGAAATTAACTATTTTACATTATTTGCGTTATATTTCACTTTCAGTTTCGCATCGCTCGCAATGCATGCACAAACAACAAATTACAAGGAAAAAAGGTTTTTCGACAGCTACGAGGTGGCAAAGCGACATCAATCGATATTCTCGAAACCACCTGAAATGGTGCCTGCGGGTATGCCACAAAAACCCGGAAAAACGCGGTGGCGTATTTGGGATTATGCCGGAACCAAAATCGATGCTCCTATTATGGGCAATGGAGATATGTTGGCGGCTTTTGCCGGTCCGTCCGAATATCCACAGTTTTGGGTTACGAGCAACGACTTTTGGCAAATGGAATCCAATCCCAACTGGGAGTTTTTTCACGATAACGCCGTTGCTAAACACGACCCTCCCATGTCGTTAGGCAGCCCACGTCCGCTCGGGCGTATTGTGTTTGAAATCCCGGGTCTTAAAAATGCCGGATATAAAGCGTGGCAAGAATTTGGAGATGCTTGCACATACGCGGAATATACGGCGAAAGACAATATCGTCCGAATGAAAAGCTGGGTAGCTGCACGGGAAAATATGTTGATTGTGGAATTTACGGCCAAGCAGCAGATTGAGATAAGCGCCGATTTCTTTTTCCCTAACGATTTGGGTAAAGGCTGCGATGTCGGAGTGGATTTTGAAGGATTGGGAGAATCGGACGAGATTTTGAGTGGCACTTATGTTGGACTTATCGGAGGAAAACCCTTGCAGGTTAAAAATCTGAGAAATGATATTATATATGGTTATCGGGAATTTTCCGATAGGGTGGATGTTCCGACAAAAGCCGCTTTTGCCGGTAAATTCCTTAGCACAGATGTTCAAAAATCGAAGATTTCTTCCGAAAATAAAGTATTAAACGCAGTTATTGTTCCGGGCGAAACCTTATATTTTGTTCTGCCTCTGCGTTCCTGGGCAAAGGTGTCCCGCCCGTTGGAGTACGCCCGTTCCCGTGCCGGATGGGTTACTTTGAAAGATTTGGACGAATTGTGGAAACAGCATACGCTTTGGTGGAAAGATTTTTGGCAAGTTTCAGGAATACATCTTGACGACGATTTGATTGAGCAAAGGTATTATCTCAGCCAATATATGATGGGCAGTTTGAGCAGGGATCCCGATTATCCGCCGAATATATTAGGTATCAGTACCTTCGATCGTATGGCATGGAATGGCAATTATAAAGTCAATTATAATCATCAATCGCCCTATTTGGGGCTGATGGCGTCCGGACATTTTCAACAAAGCGATCCGCACGATGCACCTTATCTTGCGATGATGGACATCGGTCAGGAAATGTCGCAAAGGTTGCTTGGGCACAGGGGCGTATATCTGCCGTTGGGTCTTGGACCCATGGGAATGGTAAGTGAAGCGCTACTGCTGAACATGAAATCTCCGGCAGTTCACGGCGCTATCAATATGATTATGCGCTACAAACTGACGATGGATAGTGAATACCTAAAAAAAGTATATCCATTTTTGAAGTTGGTGGCAGATTTTTGGGAATACGATTTGGAATTGCGTAACGGAAAATACAATGTTGTGGGCGATGGCATGCACGAGCGCACTACCGGCGCAATCGACAAGAACGCACCACCTTTGAATCCCACAAATACGCTGGGTTATCTTAAAACATTTTTTCAAGAAATGCCGGCTATTAGCCGCGAATTGGGGATAGATGCAGATAAGAGGGTGGTTTGGATGCAAATCGCCCGGAACCTTGCACCTTACAAAATTGGTGTCATTGACGCAATTGAAGATGATTTAACACTGTGGAACGAAAAGGAAAAGGCAATCCGGGAATTGGTACCGGAGAGTCTCCGGAACGTTCCGGTGTTTTTCAATGAAGAAACAGGCAGTGCATGGTCATGCCACTTTCCGGCAAATATTATGCAAATTTATCCCGCCGGGGCTATTGGCCTCGGTTCCCCTAAAGAGGAACTGACTGCTGCTCGAAACACGGTACACGCCCTCTCATGTATGGAAGAAGAACTGGGTAGGCTAAACAGTCAAAACAACGCTTTTGACGAATATGTGAAACCTATAACTCATCCGTATTTCTATCGTGTCGGCGCTTGGAATGCGTCCAATCTGGATTGTTTGTTTTTTCCGGCGGCGGTAAGGATAGGATATGATCCGGAGATAA
>JAISKG010000036.1 GCA_031261015.1 Dysgonamonadaceae bacterium
CTTGGAGTACAAATAAAACGCTTTGTAAAAATATTGCTATTCAATCTGGTGTTACTTTGACTATAACAGCCACTACATTTTCATCAAATTACACAATAACCATTAAAAACGGTGGAAAATTAATTTTGTCGGGAGGTACTATTGATGATGGATATGTTATTGCTCAAAGCGGTAGCGAACTGACTATATCTAATAACGGAAAAATATTATTAGGAAATTATGATAACCTTGATGTACAATTAGGAGCAGTATTTAATCTAAATTATGGAGAAGTTTCGTTGAAATAATAAAAGAAATGGTAAAGGGCGATCGCACAACGGAACAGTTTAGCGTCAGCGGAACAGTGCGGTGCAATCAACAAAACAAGAAAGGAAAATTAATCAAATAAATACTAATGAGAAAAATTTGCATTTTTATAGGAATTATAGGCACATTTTTTTCCTGCGGCCAAAATTTGACCGAAAAGGGAAAGACATTATGCAAGTCGCTGGATATTGACAAAAATGTCGCAGTAGAAATTAAAACAGAATCGAAATCTGTCATTGAACAACTACGGTTTTCAAACAGCTTTTTCTACCACCTCATCCAAAAGCTCGATCAAATCCAACGAAAATGCTAACGACATCGCCGCACTTTCCTTTTCTCCTCGATCGAGGCAAGCCATCACTTCCGCCGCCTCGTAATTATATCCATTTCCATATAATTCGACGTGAATTTCACGCTCTTCATCATACTCTTTACGAATCATCAACTTCGTAGGAATGTGAAACATCCGGCACAAATGCAGGCTACCTGTTTCGCCGAAAATTTTGGCTTCCGTATCCAAATGGACGGCAAAGGAAGAAGTCAGCACACTGATTTCATTTCCTGCGTGTTTCAGCAAGATTGCAGTTGTGAGATCGGTTCCGGTCGGCGCAACGACAGAAGTTACCTGTACCGAAACAGGCTTACCAAACAGATACAAAGCCAGAAAAAGCGGATAAATTCCAATGTCGGGAACGGAGCCTCCGCCCAAGGCCGGATTAAACAGGCGACTCTCCGGATCGAACGGCACTCTGAACCCGAAATCGGCTTCGAGCAATTGCGGTTTTCCTATCGCACCTTGTTCGATTTGTTGTTTCAGTTCCTGCATGCAAGGCAGAAAACGGCTCCATAAAGCTTCCATCAGAAACACGTTTTTTTCTTTTGCTTTGGCAATCATCTGCAACACTTGCTCCCGGTTAGAAGCAAAGGGTTTTTCGCACAACACCGCTTTTCCGGCTTCCAAAGCCAGCATGGTGTGTTCAAAATGTAAGTTGTTGGTTGTGGCAATATAAACAATATCGACCAAAGGATCGGCCAACATTTCTTCGTAGGAACCATAGGCCTTTTCAAATCCTTGCGCTTGGCGGAATGTTTCTGCTTTTTCTATTGAGCGAGAGGCAACTGCGTAACAAATCGCTTCCGGAAGTATCTTTAAGCCTTCAGCGAATTTCTCAGCGATTTTGGCGGCTCCGAGGATGCCCCATCTGTATTGTTTTTTCATGGGTAGTATTTTTTGATTAGCAAAGATAGTGATTATTGTTTGAGAATGAAATTTTAAAATTTCCTTTCCGTTTTTTCTCTTTTCAAAATAATTATTTTAACTTTGCATCGTAAAAAACCAAAAATTATGAATACAAGAGAATTACAAAAAGAAGCAAATAGTCATATCGCAAAAAGAAAATTATCAAATGAATTTTGGAAAGTCATAGAAAATCTAAGACGACCTACACCTAACTATACATTTAACCGAGAAGAATGTTATGACCGAAAAGTATTTCATCGACAGTAATGTGTGGCTTTATATGCTGCAAGAAGAAGACACTAACAAATATCTTATAGCCAAACAATTTATCAATGACAAAATTTCTAAGAGACAACTTGTTATTTCTTGGCAAGTTATCAATGAAGTAACTTGTAATTTGATAAGATATAAATTTCCCGAAAAGCAGATAGCTGTTATTATCGAATGGATCTGTAAAATTGCTTATATAGAAAATTTTACAGAAGAATTATTAATACAAGCCTCTGCTTTTCGGGAAAAATTCCCCTTTTCGTTTTGGGATAGTTTAATTGTTTCTGCTGCATTAACCTCTCACTGTAAATATCTTATCAGTGAAGATATGCAAAACGGACAAAAAATAGATGGCATGACAATTGAGAATATTTTTGTTGCCCTTTCTTAATAAACCGTTACTTTACTTCCCTCAACAATATAAATCCCCTTCTCCAATCCCGAAACCGATTGCGTGCCGATCGAAACCATCACGTCCCGCACAATCCGCCCGTCAATCGAAGCGATCCTGATTCGTTTATTTACATCCGAACGAATATAAATAACCCCATTCTGTGTATAAATCCACATCTGCGAAGGATTAATGTCATTCCTGTTCGTCGCGCCGGGAACAATGACATGATCCAAACCGCCGGCCTTATAATAACCGCCGTTCACTACATCCCAACCTACGCTCGCCGGAGCTTGCCTGTTCCCGTCATTAAACAATACTTTCCATCCATTGATCGTGCCGGTAAAGTTGTATTTGTAAACGCCGCTGCCCAGGCTTGTCATCGCATCGCCGGGCCAGGATTTTGTAACCATCTGTACGCCATTCGATTCATAATAGATATAGGTGTTGATACTATTTCCCCAATCGGAAGCTTTTTCAAAGAAAATCGCTTGTTCGCCGATAGCAAGAGTAGGATCAGTAGGTTTCGGATTGACTGTACCGGAATCGTCTGTTAAAGCTTCTTCTTTGCCGTCGTAGCTGCCTTGCGAAATGGTAACAGGTGAAGTTGCGTACAAATATTTCCCGTCGGTTCCGATTTTACCCGGAGCGGGCGTTTTGGAAGTTGATAAAACATACACGCGCAGGTTGCCTTTGCCCGAAAGTGAAACCGACAGCGAACCGTTGGTCACATTTTTCTTGTCGCCGGTGATTACGTCAGTGTATTCTCCATTGGGAATGTTGCTGAACGTCGCACCACCCGAAATCGTCACTAAAGCGTAACTATCTACTGTAGAGTTAGTATAACGGCGTTTGAAAGCCAGTCCGCCCGAAACATTGTCGGTCGAATATTGTCCTTTGCGTAAAGCCGGAACCGACATCCGGATTTTGTTCAGACGTTGAATGTGCTGCGCCAAGGGGTGCTTCAGCGTGACGGCCATATTACCCGTCGCATTGCTGTATTGCGCAAAATCAGCAACATTCGCGCTTCCGGTAATGTAACCGCCGTAGTAAGCGCGACCCGAATCTATTAATTTGAGGTTGGGTCCTTCATCAATCTTTTTGCCTTTTTTAAATTCAATTTCACTGCCGTAATACAAGCAAGGAATGCCGCGGAAAGTAAACATTAAACTAAGATTCTCAGCCCAAACATCTTGCGGTTGATTGAAACGTTGACTTTCGGGCGCGCCGTCGGGTGCATAATCGTGAGAATCTACATAAACTACATTATAGGTAGCATCGTTGTAAGCCCAATCGCCGCCGGTAGCTACACCAAAAGCTTCGCCTGCTGTCCGAAAATTCCAGTGCATCGGAAAATCAATCACGTTCAAGCCCGAATTTTTAGAATAATCCGGTGTATGATAATCGTTTCCGCTCAATTTATGATTCGAAGAAGAAGGTTGGCCGCTCGTACTGCTGTTGTCATTATAATTATCAATACACGATTTTTGATTTGTCAAAGTTTGAGCCGCCTGATTGAAATTCGATTCAAAAATAGCAATGTTTTTATAGGGAGTTGCATCATTACTCCACGCGTAAGTTTTGGAATCTTTCCACGTATAAAACGGCGTGGAAATGGCCGGAATGCCGCGGTTCCATATCTCGCGGACGCGCGTGCAGATCTCGGCAAACAGGAAAAAGTTATTCTTGCCTTTCGCTTTGGCCGCGTTCAAAAAAGCATCGTTAAACACCTTATTAAATACTAAACGCGAAATATGACGGCCGGTATCAATCCGGAAACCGTCCACTCCCATATTGATAAATTGCGTATAAGCATCGACCAGATAATTATACGTATCCGGATTTTCGGTATTCAAGTCCACGCAATCGCCGGCAATCTGCGCCCATTGCGCCGTAATATCATCCCAGTTGAAATTGCCGAAATGATGCCAATAATTGTTGGTATCATGATTCACATTGTCGGTATTTTTCATCAAAGCCAAGCGCGTACCGTATTGCTGTGAAGACTGTTGGCTGTCGTAATTGGCCGGCAATTTGCTTTGCGGATGCCGTTTCATGCAATTGATCGACGACAAATCTCCTTCCTTCGTAAACATAGGACAAAGTGCGTTTTCTCCGAAATTTCCGTTGTGATTCAATACAATATCCAAAATCAATTTCATTCCTTTCGCATGAACGGCATCGATCAACGTTTGGAAACTCACATCCTGCGAAAGATAACGTTGATCCACTTTCTTGAAATTCATTGCATGGTAGCCGTGATAATCGTAACCGCTGGCGTTTTCTACGACCGGAGTAATCCATATTGCCGTAAAACCCAAGGCCTTAATATAATCCAATTTGGCAATCAATCCTTTGAAATCGCCACGCCAAGCCGGATCGCCGGGATTATTTCCATCCCAGCAATGCACATTATTCGACGGATCGCCATCGTAAAAACGAGTTGTGATCACAAAATAAATCGTTTCATCGCGAAAATCACTCCGGCCGCCGATAAAAGCATCAGCATAAGTCGGAAGAGTCAAAATAAAGGAAAATAGGAGTACGAAGAATACTTTCAGTGTTTTCATGTTTTTCAGTATTTTTGATAAATTGTGTTTCATGTTTGTTCAAAGTTACCGATTAAAAATATTGTTTTTGTTCTGTGAAATTGAATATATAACTCAACCTTTTGTTGAAATCTATTTAATTAATTGATAAAAAACGATATAACAATTATGTTTCATTCAAAATTTATAAATCCGAATGAATAATTTCTACTCATTTGGCGTTTCTTTTTCTTGCTCATTTTCTCCTTTTTTGTGCAATTTTACCCCAAATTGGTTTGTTTTTGCCCAAAATACATTACTTTTGTAGCCTCATTTTAATTTAACTCTTAGAAAAAACGAACATGAGTCTAAAAATTATTGTACTGGCAAAGCAAGTGCCGGATACGCGGAATGTCGGGAAAGATGCAATGAAAGCCGACGGAACGGTAAACCGCGCCGCTTTGCCCGCTATCTTCAATCCGGAAGACTTAAATGCCCTGGAACAAGCTTTACGCTTGAAAGATCAATACCCCGGTTCGACCGTCACGTTGCTGACAATGGGTCCTCCGCGCGCGGCCGACATCATTCGTGAAGGATTATTCAGAGGTTCCGACGGCGGTTATCTGCTTACCGACCGCGCTTTTGCAGGAGCCGACACGCTGGCGACGAGTTACGCGATCAGTATGGCAATTAAAAAAATCGGCGCGTTTGACGTGATCGTTTGCGGTCGTCAGGCGATCGACGGCGACACGGCGCAAGTAGGCCCGCAAGTCGCTGAAAAACTGGGCATTCCTCAAATTACGTATGCCGAAGAAATTCAATCGGTGGAAAACGGTAAAATCACGGTGAAACGCCGCTTGGAACGTGGTGTGGAAATCGTAGAAGGCGCTCTGCCTATGTTGGTTACCGTTAACGGATCGGCTCCCGAATGCCGTCCACGTAATGCCCGGTTGATTCAACAATACAAACACGCAAAAACGCCTTCGGAAAAACAGGCCGAAGACAACGATTATCTGAATTTGTGCGATTCCCGCCCGTATTTAAATCTGGGCGAATGGAGCGTGGCCGACGTCAATGCCGACGTGGCGCAATGCGGACTTTCCGGTTCACCGACCAAAGTGAAGAAAATCGAAAGCGTTGTTTTTCAAGCGAAAGAGAGTAAAACCTTGGATTCTTCCGATGTACAAATTGAAGAATTGATGGTAGAATTAATTGCTAATCACACAATCGGATAATGATGGAGAATTTATTTGTATATTTAGAAATAGAAAACGGCAAAGTAGAAGACGTTAGCCTCGAACTGCTCACGAAAGGCCGTTCGTTGGCCAACCAACTGCAATGTCGCTTGGAAGCCGTTGCAATCGGAAATCAATTGGATCAAATCGGCGAACAGGTATTTCCTTATGGAGTAGATGTTTTGCATCTATTTGATGATGCGCGTTTGTATCCTTACACTTCGCTGCCGCACACTTCGATTTTGGTTAATTTGTTTAAAGAAGAAAAACCGCAAATCGCCTTAATGGGCGCCACGAGCATCGGCCGTGATTTAGGCCCACGTGTTTCTTCGGCCTTGTTCAGCGGATTAACTGCCGACTGTACTTCGCTCGAAATCGGCGATCACGAAGAAAAGAAAGACAATAAAACTTATACGAATTTGTTGTATCAAATTCGTCCGGCTTTCGGAGGAAATATTGTCGCTACAATTGTGAATCCCGAAAATCGCCCGCAAATGGCGACGGTTCGTGAAGGCGTGATGAAAAAAGAAATTTACAACGCCGGTCACAAAGGCGAAACGATTCAACATGAAGTAAAAAAATACGTTTCGGATACGGATTTCGTTGTCAGCGTGATCGAACGGCACATCGAATCGTCGAAAGTGAATATCAAGGGCGCGCCGATCATTGTGTCGGGCGGCTACGGTATGGGATCTAAGGAGGGATTCGATCTGTTGCACGATTTGGCGAATACGATCGGAGCCGAAGTAGGAGCATCCCGCGCCGCTGTGGATGCCGGCTATTGTGAACACGAACGGCAGATCGGGCAAACCGGAGTGACGGTTCGTCCCAAGCTCTACATTGCTTGCGGTATTTCGGGTCAAATCCAGCACATTGCCGGCATGCAGGAATCGTCGATCATCATTGCGATCAACAACGATCCGAATGCGCCGATCAATACGATTGCCGATTACGTGATTACGGGCGATGTGGAAACGGTTATTCCGAAGATGATTAAGTATTATAAAAAGAATAGTAAATAAAATCAATATGTCAAATTTTTATTTAGATAACCCGTCGTTGAAACACCACTTGCATCATCCGTTGATGCGCAGGATCGTGGAACTGAAAGAACGCAATTTCACCGATGCGGAAAAATTCGATTACGCCCCCGTGGATTTTGAAGATACCATGGACAGTTACGATAAAGTGATGGAAATCGCCGGCGAAGTGATCGGCGAAGTCGTTGCTCCCAACGCGGAAGAAGTGGATGCACAAGGCCCGAAAGTCGTTAACAATCGCGTAGCTTACGCTCCGGGAACGGCTGAAAACCTGAAAGCTACGACCCAAGCCGGATTGATGGGACTTTCGATGCCTCGCCGCTACAACGGACTGAATTTCCCGATGGTCGCTTTCATCATGGCTTCGGACATGGCTGCCCGCGCCGATGCCGGTTTTTGCAACCTCTGGGCTTTGCAAGACTGCGCAGAAACTTTATACGAGTTCGGCGACGAAGCGCAACGGCAGAAATTTCTCCCGGAGGTGTGCGCCGGCGCTACCATGTCGATGGACTTGACCGAACCCGACGCCGGTTCGGATTTGCAAGCCGTGATGTTGAAAGCCTCTTACGACGAAGCCAACGATTGCTGGCGGCTGAACGGGGTTAAACGCTTTATTACCAACGGCGACTCCGATATTCATTTAGTTTTGGCACGCTCCGAAGAAGGCACCAAAGATGGTCGCGGCCTCTCTATGTTTATCTACGACAAACGCGACGGCGGAGTGAACGTGCGCCGTATCGAAAACAAAATGGGTATCAAAGGTTCGCCTACGTGCGAATTGACTTACAAAAATGCGAAAGCGCAATTGTGCGGCTCCCGCAAACTGGGTTTGATCAAATACGTGATGTCGTTGATGAACGGTGCGCGCTTGGGCATCATGGCTCAGGCAACCGGCTTATCGGAAGCAGCTTACCGCGAAGCTTTAGCCTACGCCAAAGATCGCCGGCAATTCGGCAAAGCCATTATCGAATTTCCCGCCGTTTACGAGATGATCGCCAACATCAAAGCCAAATTGGACGGTTCGCGCGCCATTCTTTACGAAACCGCTCGCTTCGTCGATATGTATAAAA